>NZ_NFUX01000098.1:0-18561 GCF_002264385.1 Paenibacillus sp. VTT E-133280 | reverse complement strand
TGAAACTTATACTTTCTTATATTTCAAGAAGAAACGACGTTGTCGTCTTCCTGGATGGATAACAATCGTTTCTTCAAAATACATCATTCTAAAAAGGTGGGTTTTTGATGAAAAGTAAAGGAATCAAGCTAATGCTTATGAGTCTAATGCTTCCAGCTCTGCTTGCAGGCTGTGGTGGCGGAAATAACAACGCGAAAGCTACAAATGCTCCTGCAAATGACAAAGCCGAAGCTACTGCCGAGGCAACAACGAACGCACCAGCCGAAAAAATTACACTGAAGTTCTTCACCGCACTTGCGGATCGGGCAAACGGTTCAGGCAAGGTGGAGCAAGACATTATCGACGCTTATATGAAAGAGCACCCTAACGTCAAGATAGAAGTGGAAGCGCTTCAAGATGAACCTTATAAATCAAAAATTAAAGTATATGCTTCCAGTAATCAGATGCCTGATATCATTCAAGCTTGGGGCCAGCCTTCTTTCCTGAGTCCTCTGCTCGATAATGACTTACTGCTTGAACTGAACAGCGCTGACTTCGAAGGTGATCAGTTTGTTTCCGGTTCCATGGACGGCTTCAGCAAAGATGGCAAACTGTACGGATTGCCACGTAGTGCCGACTATATGGTCATGTTCTATAACAAGAAAATCTTTGCTGACAACGGCATCGAGGTTCCGAAGACTACCGCTGACCTGCTCGCAGCTGTTAAAACATTGCGTGCCAACAAGATTAACCCTATCGCTATGAATGGTATGGATGCATGGACACTGCCAATCTGGTATGAGTTTGTTGCTCAACGACAAAATGGTGATTTTAATAAGATGGATGAAGCTGTTGCCCGTAAAATATCCTTTAATGATCCTAGCCTTGTTGCAGCTGCAACTGAAATGCAAGATTTCGCAAATGCTAAAGGTTTTGCCGATGGCTGGCTGACCGCCGATTACGGCGCAGCGCGTAACTTGTTCGGACAAGGACAAGCCGCTATGTTCTTTATGGGCGCTTGGGAGTCTGGCCTGGCTACAGATGTGAACTTCTCTGAAGAATTCCGCAATAATGTAGGCGCATTCGCTTTCCCTGGTTCAGATAAAGGTAAATCCACGGATGATGCTGCTTGGTACGGTGGTGGATATGCAGTAAGTAAAAACTCCAAGCATCCTGAAGCTGCTGTTGATTTCTTGAAGTATTTCTTCGCACCTGAGAACTGGTCCAAAATGTTATGGCAAGCTGGCGCGGGTACACCTGCGCAAAAATTCGATGAATTCCTAACTGGTAATGAAACTCAGCTCCAAAAAGAACTAGTGGATGTCTTCAGCTCGATGACCTCTTCTAGCGGAACCCCGCTACAGGATATTGGTAACGACGAGTTCAAGCAAAAGGTAATGGAGGCTCACCAAAGCCTGCTCTCCGGCGCTATGAATACAGCTGAATTCGCCAAAGCGCTTGACGCTGCGTCCGATAAATTGGCTGGTAAATAAGCTCTAATACTAGTAAGTACATGGATTACGGCGCTTCTAAATTAACATCATAATTAGTAGCGTACAACCCCCGACTCTCCCCAGAGGCCGGGGGTTTGTTTTCGAAAAAATGTGTACAATCATCTGAAATATACGGCATGTTCCATGGGCTAGCTACCCGTTACGATGGTAGTAGATAGATTACTCTTTCAAAGGACGGAGATTTCCATGCACAGAGTGTTAAGCGACAAAAAAGCGATATTCCTGCTCATCGCACCCGGGCTATTCCTGTTTGCTTTTATGATTTGCATCCCTATCTTCATGAGCGCATATTACGGCTCTACGGACTGGGGCGGAATCGGCAAGTACAATTTTATCGGCTTTGATAACTATCGTGAAATCCTATTTCATGACAAAGTATTCTGGACTTCGCTGGGGAATGCCCTGCTACTAACCGCT
Source organism: Paenibacillus sp. VTT E-133280 (assembly GCF_002264385.1). Taxonomy (NCBI): domain Bacteria; kingdom Bacillati; phylum Bacillota; class Bacilli; order Caryophanales; family Paenibacillaceae; genus Paenibacillus; species Paenibacillus sp. VTT E-133280. The sequence goes on along the minus strand of NZ_NFUX01000098.1, from coordinate 16,651 downwards.
GCCACTGTATTCTTGCAGCATCCCTTTGCTATTCTCATAGGGATATTCCTGACCAATTCCGGTAAATACGAAAAAATATTCCGGACGATCTTTTTTATCCCCGCAGTAATTTCTGTTGTGGTTACAGCCAAGCTGTGGAGCGGGATTTTTCACCCCAATTACGGATTGCTCAACAAGTTGCTAAGTGGTGTCGGGCTGGATTCACTCACACATGATTGGCTTGGAGATCCGAAGACAGCAATCTGGTGCATCATCATTGTTGTTATGTGGCAAGGTTTTGGATACGCGCTGCTGCTATATTATTCAGGTCTGCAAGGCATTCCAAGTGATCTAAGCGAAGCCGCAAAAATCGATGGCGCAAACAACTATACCCTCTACACGCGCATTATCATACCGCTTCTATCGCCTATGATGCGAGTTGCCATTATCATCGCGGTAACAACCTGTCTTAAGCAAATGGAAACCGTGTTCTTAATGACCAACGGCGGCCCGGCGAACAGCACACAATTCTTAGGGAACTACCTTTACAAAACCGCCTTCTCATCATCGCTATACGGCTACGGTAATGCCATATCCATCCTATTTATTGTGTTCTGCCTTGTACTGACCGTAATACTCAACAAGGTTCTGAAGAAAGATATCGGAGAGTTTTAGAATCCCTGTAACCGGAGGAAATCATATGAATAATTCATTAGCACCTGCCGCTTCGCCCCCCAATCTGAAGCTTCATAAACAGAAGCGCAGTAAACCTACTACTGGCAAAATCCTAATGATGGTGTTTCTTTGTCTCATCGCTTTGATTCAGTTATTTCCGCTCATCTGGCTGATCGATTACTCCCTGCTAAAAAGTGGTGATTTCTTCGGAAGCTCTTTTCTGAAATGGCCATCCCCCCCGCAATGGGAGAATTATAGAAACGCGTTTACCTATGGGCGTGTACCACGCTACTTTGCCAACAGTCTTATCATTACAGTAATTACCGTTATGCTGTCCGCATTAGTGTCATTGATGATGGGGTATGCGTTCACCCGTATGAAATGGAAGCTAAGCGGTATCGTGCTGTCACTTATCATGATGGGTATGATCATTCCCATTCACGCGACACTGCTGCCGAACTTTATCCTGTTTAACAAGCTCGGAATGCTAAACAATATGTACACACTGATTCTGCCTTATTCGGCTATTGTTATCCCCATGAGTGTGCTCATCATGACTGGATTTCTAGAGACCATCCCTCGTGCGATTGAAGAGTCGGCGGTTATCGATGGCTGCGGCATTTACGGTGTGATCTTCCGCATCATCTTCCCTATTACGAAACCCGCACTAGCTACCATCTGTGTACTCAATTTCATCAGCACTTGGAATGAATTTATTATGGCGAACACCTTCCTCACCTCGGAGGATCTCAAAACCATTCCATTCTCCATTATGAAATTCGCTGGAGAATACTCGTCCAACTACGGTGCTCAGTTCGCTGTTATGACGATCATTGCGATCCCAACCATCCTGATCTATCTGCTCTTTACAGAACAGATGACTAAGGGAATTACGGCTGGGGCGGTTAAGGGCTAACACAAAAAGCGTGGAGAACTCTAGCTTTACTCCTCCAAGATTTTATTGACATTAACTTTCAACTCGTATATGATCTCCTTAGGCAAAAACACAACGAATTAAATTAAAAATTTAATATATCCCGTAAAGGGGAGTAGCTGTTAAATAAAGTCGTCAATACGAGAATATGAGGATATTCTCCGGCTTTATTGGCAATTCAACATTGTTAGCGAGACCTTTACCAATCAGGTTAGACCTTTATTCCAAAGGCTAATCTGTTTGGTAAAGGTCTTTTTTATATAAAATTGGTTAAAATGGTATAGTAAGTATCTTTTAGTAGATATTTGCATTAGAAAAGGGAGGACAACAGTAATGGATTGGGGATTAATATTAGAATATGGCTGGGTATTACTCGTTCTTGTAGCACTTGAAGGACTACTAGCCGCAGATAACGCATTAGTATTGGCAATTATGGTAAAGCACCTTCCTGATGAGGAAAGAAAGAAAGCACTATTTTACGGATTAGCCGGAGCCTTCGTGTTCCGTTTCGGTTCACTATTTGTCATCTCTTACCTGGTTGATATCTGGCAAGTACAAGCCATCGGCGCGATTTATTTATTGTTTATCGCAGGGAACCATATCTTCCGAAAACTATTGTTCAAGAAGCCTGTTACGGATGAAGCAGCTGAAAGCGGTACTGGAGCTGCAGTCAACAAAAAGAAATCCAGCTTCTGGTTTACTGTATTTAAAGTAGAAGTTGCTGACATCGCCTTCGCGGTCGATTCCATTCTTGCAGCAGTTGCCCTGGCGGTTGCTCTTCCTGCAAGTGGCCTTCCAAAAATCGGTGGACTTGACGGCGGTCAATTCCTCGTCATCTTTGCCGGTGGATTTATCGGACTTGTCATCATGCGTTTCGCAGCTACCTTCTTCGTTAAATTGCTCCACACCCGTCCAGGTCTTGAAATTGCAGCCTTCTTCATCGTAGGTTGGGTCGGAGTTAAGCTGGCAGTCATTACATTGGCACACCCTTCACTTGGTGTTCTTTCCGAAGATTTCGCACATAGTACTTGGTGGAAGCTCACCTTCTATGTTGTGCTCGTACTCATCGCTGCAATTGGTTGGTTTATGAGTAGCAAGGTTGAAGAGAACGCTAACGAGAATCCAATTAAAGAAGTAGATAAACAACTTCATTAATCCTATTTGAATCACAAATAAATAACCCGAAAGATACACCCTTTAGGTGTTAGTCTTTCGGGTTATTTTCTTTTAACTCCTATTTTGCTCCCGATATTCTTGTGGAGTGCAACCGACGAAAGAGAAGTGTAGAAGCGTTTAACTGCATTTTGTACATCTATAATTCTTCGAAACCCTCCGCCATTGGATATAATTGTATTTGGTACAACTATTTTTTTGATTTTCTCCCCTAGAGGTAGATTCTCCAGTTCTTAGTTGCAGAGAATGCAGTTAAATACACAATTCTCTTCTTACATAAGAATTAGCTGCACATAATGCAGTTATCTCGCTTACTCCAGCAAGATTCGGCGTTAAAGGAGAGGGGTTACCGAAAGCTACGTTCTATCAAGTAGCCATGTCCTCAGCCAGCCACCTCAAACTAAAAAAACCAGGGAGCGATTCTCCAATAATCGGAGAATCGCTCCCTGGCCAGTCTTTTTAACCCTTATTGACCAATCAGCTGATCCGTCTTTCCTTGCAGCTCCACTAGCTTCATGATCACCGAAGCGGCCTGCGCCTTCGTTACCGTCTGCTGCGGATTGAACTTGCCATTGTCATCCTTTAACAGTCCCAATTTCACAACAAGAGCCACTGCTCCCTTATTGTTTATAGATGCACTATCACTGAACTGACTTACCGTTACATCTTTATCAAGATAGGCTGTGAGTTTGTTGTATTTCAAAAAATTAGCTAACTGAACAGCCAGCTGTTCCCGAGTTAACTTACTATCAATTTGCAGGCTTTGATCCTTGTTGATCCACTTACGATCTGCTGCATAAGTAACAACATCATAATATGAATTCTCAGGCTTCACACCTGCCACAGTTTTTCGTTCATTATTACTATTATAATTGCTGAAATTCGGATTAGAAGCCTTGGCAAGGTAAGTTAACCAATCGCCAACGGTTATTTCTTGATCCGGGTTTACTTTACCATCGGCATCCGGAGTAATCACATGATATTTTACTAATTCTGATAATGGTTGTTCTGCTGCATGACCTTTGATATCCGTTGCAGATATTTGAGCATCTTGCTGACCGAGGTAATCAAAGACTGCTACCCATTTTCCAGTGGCTGCATCTAAAACCTGATACATTCCATTAGATTCATCAAAGGCTGTATCATATACCAGTTTCACCTTTGGCACCGCATTGCTATTATAACTATAGTATCCACCAACCTGAGTGTATCTTAGCTTAGTCTGATATTTAGGTTTATAACTTTCGAGCGCTTCCTTCTTGGAAATGGTAGCCTCAGGCGATAATGTGATATCATCGATACCGTCTATCCGATTCCCCATGTAAGAAATCAGTCTGCCGTAAAGATCCAAGCTAACCGTAAGGTTACTGTCACTCACAGGAATCCCTTGATGATATCTAATAAACTGATATCTAAATCCTGATCCGTCTGAAGTCACGCTTGAGTTATCTCCATCTTCTACAAGCTTTAGTTTCTGGCTCGCCTGAGGATACAGGCTATTAATTATACTAAGTACTTTAGTCTTAGCTTCAGCCTCACTAAGCTTCTTCCCTCCAGCAGGAGCCGGCTCTTCCTTCTTCTTATCCTGAGTAGCACCATAAGTTTGAATCTGATACTGTAATATTTCACCAGTCTTTGCATCAATCTCAGCAGAGGATTGTTCTGGAAAGCCAGCACCAATGAAACGTTCATTCCCACTACTACCCCAGGATAACTGCCAGATCTTCCGATCTGTTTGCTGGAAGTCACTTCTCAAGCTTTGTGAGATCAATTTACGATCTGCTGGAATATAAGCAACCTTCTTTACAAGCTGTTCCGCTTCTTTTGCAGTAAGCTCTGTAGTTGATGTTCTTGCTTGAAAGACATCCTTACCTTTTGCTACATCTGAATACACGACTGGGGTGGATACGGATTCTTTTCCTTCATAATCTATTCTCTTGCCGGTCAATGCATCGATAGGATATAGAGACTGATCCACTGGGCGCCAGCCTAAAATCCAGTTGTTAGGTTTTCCGTTCTTATAAATAGGAATGTAAAAAAGGCCTACATCAAACTGTTCCGCAAATTGCTTCTGTGCTTGCTCCAAGGTAATCTTGGGCTGTGCAGAAGGGTACTCAAGCCCTTGAGAAGACTTAGAGAATTGAATTACATTACCGTTGCCGTCCACGGCTATGTTAATGTTATCCGATCCAGAAGGCAGACCATTCTTCATGACACTGAAGTAATAGCTGTATTGAACAGGACCGAATAAAGAGTTCGAAAAATAATTATAACCGGCATCCTCATTTAATTGCAGATCACTGCTCTTAACCGATGCGGCTGCCTTAGCCACAAAAGCCTTGGCGATCTCCAGTGCCTGAGTCTGGGATACTTTCGGTGGATAATAGGATTCGTTATTCTCACGAGGGTATGAAATATACGTACTGATGATATCTCCATTAATGGCATCTACCTCACTGCTAAAGCCATATCCCATATTCCCCTCTTGAATCTGCCACTGAATATTCCAGATCATTTGATTTGCTGGAGGGGGGTAGCTTTGGTTAGATCCCAGTTGAACATTGTTTACCGTTGCATCCTTTAGGGCTGGGAATAGCTCTCTTAGCTTCGCAACCGCTTGCTCCTGTGTGAATTTCACTTTTGTAAGATCTGCCTCGGAGTTCGTTGTAGTCACCGGTGCTTGTGCGCTAACTTGTGTTACCGTAGTGTTGCTACTAACAGATGTAGAATCGGCTGCGGCCAAGCTTGGAGGTAACAATAATGCGATGGCGACAGAAGTAATCAATACCGTTTTAGCTGTCTGATGAACAAAGTGAGTGTTATTGCTTTTCAAAAGAATTCATCCTCCTCTAACACGTGATTCATAACATTATACAGATAATTACTTATATTTTCCATATTTAATTAACGACAGGAAATTACATGGTTTATGTAATGTATGCTCTATAAGCTATAATGGTAGGCAGCTACAGCTCAAACTCATCTATGAAAGGGGGCCACTCACATTACTGACTGGAACCTTCAGCCGCTTATAGACGGCATTACTGGCCTAGAAATTCGCAGTTGTCTAATCGTTCAACATGGAGAAACGATATTGGAGCATTATCGCGAGCCTGAAATCGCTACAGAGCTAGGCAAAATTAACTCATGCACTAAAAGCGTGCTCGCCGCCCTTGTCAGCATTGCCATAGATAAACAAATCGTTCCACCACCTGATACACCTATTTCTGTATTCTTCCCTCCATTAAAAGAGGATCAAGATCAACGAAAAAGAGAAATCACTATCCATCACTTATTAACAATGACAGCAGGCTTTAACTGGACAGAATTTGGGGGGCAGAATTCCTTTCCGAATATGACCAGAAACGCAGACTGGATAAAGTTTGTGCTCGCCCAGCCGCTATCTCATACGCCAGGCACTGAGATGAACTATAACTCTGGATGCTCTCAGCTCTTATCCGCTATCCTGCGGGAATGTTCTGGACAAGACGTTGCAGCATTTGCTGAAGATCAGCTATTTCAGCCGCTTGGTATCGAAAGCTATCGCTGGGACAGTGATCCGCAAGGCATACATACTGGTGGATTTGGCCTTTATATGATGCCTGAGGATATGCTCAAATTCGGTCTCCTTTATTTGCAAGAAGGGCGCTGGAGGGATCAGCAGCTCATTCATTCGGATACCGTTCAGAAGTCCACTCACCCTTATGTCTCAGCCACGCTACCACAGAAGGGCTTCTATGGCTGGCACTGGTGGGTATCCTCATTCAATGCAGGTACAGAGCAGCAGCCGAATGAGATCCCTTATTATTTTGCACTTGGCTTCATGGGCCAGCACATTATTGTGGTACCATCCTATGAGCTGGTTGCAGTCATTACTGCGGATAAATACAAGAAAGGCTCACCAGCTAATGTGTTCGGCCGATTTATCGTGCCAACGCTTCGTGGGCGATAAAAACAAGGGAATACCGTCCACTCCCATCATACAAGAAGGAAGCCGATCACACGGATCGGCTTCCTTCTTGTTTTCTTATTCAGCTTCGGCACAACAAGCTTACGTCGTTAATTTTGCATATACAACAAAAAATAACATCATTTCACCAATGATCAGGTAATTAGGTATAAGGAACAACAAATCTACTGCGAAAAAAACTCCAAGTAAACCTAATAATAACGCTAAATGGAACATCCCTAATCTTTGCTGTAAACGTCTGTATTTATGGAAGACCAACGAAGTAGAGAAGAAGTAGAGCAACACCGACCCAAAAATAAAACATACCATAAATGTATAATCTAGTTGTTCGAGAAATAACAGTTGGATCGAAGCAGCGATCATACTCAAGGAAATATAAATAAACAAATGGCCATAAATGATGGTCTGTCCGGCAGTCTCTATGCTCTTGTCCACTTTCTTCTCAACATTATCAAAGTATTGCCACCACATAGCTATAATTAATAGAAAAGTTAATAATGCAAATAAAATAGATTGCCACGTCCAGTGGCTAGACTGTAAGACTGCAAGTATACTGACCACTGATTCGCCAAGTAGAATGAGGGTAAACAACGAGAAACGTTCTAATAAATGATGAGTGTTTATCGGGCTTTTCACCAAGTATCTCCGGCCGATTAAGGGAAGCAAGATATCTACAGTAATTCCCGCATACAAAACTACATAACGTATCCAAGAGTCAAAGAAAAGGGATAATGCAGAGATCACTAATCCAATCCAAAACCGACTTCCCAAATAGCGGGCAGTACCCTTTCTATCAGCTGCTTCATTCTTATTTACCGTAAGATATTGAATGGCAGTCATAGCTCTTAAGCCAACATAACCTATTAGAAATGGCATATAGTATTGATCAAAGTTAACCGATAAGCTAGCCGTCATTATTAATACAAAAAATAATTGTAGAATCAGAAATATCCGGTGTGAAAAGATGTCTTGTCCAAACCGATTCACAAAAAGCGATTGCCCCACCCAGGCCCACCAGATCGGAATGAATATTAAGATAAATTTAGATAAATATTCAAGTGGAATTGTACCCGCCTCTACATGCAACAAGACATGACTCGCTTTTGAAACCGCAGCTACAAAAAGCAGATCATAAAATAGTTCCAGCCAGGTCACTTTCTTCTCAGCAAAGGATGCTGTGCTCTGTTCAAATCCCCATGTGCGTTTATTCATCGTTTTACTCCCTTAGTTTGGATGTGTATATAATACAGTTTATCGAGTACTTATCCATCTTAACCGAATTGATATACTAATTTGAAGCCCCTTTATTTCCACTCAAAAATCACGCAAAAAAAGCTCCCCCTTGCCTAAACTCGACAAAGGAAAGCTATAGATATATCTCCAACTATATTTAATTCCGCCACTTCATAAACTTGTAATCAAGAAAATCAACAAGTAAGAAGAGGACAAACCCTACCAAGCTGAACAGCATAATACCCGCATACATCTCCGGATAATCCAGTCTTAACCAAGCATCCATAATGAAAAAGCCCATGCCATGCTCAGTTCCGTAAATCTCCGTGAAAAAGAGTACAGATATCGCTGTTCCAAGCGAAATACGAATCGTACTCAGAATGACCGACAGTGCACCCGGCAGTGTCACATGCCAGAACTTCTGCACCGTACTTGCCCCTATACTCGTTAAGACATCATAGGTATTCTCAGGAATAGCCTTCACACCATCCCTTACGGAGATAATAATCTGGAACAAGAGAATCATCATGATCATTAAGATTTTTGACGTTTCACCAAGCCCGAAGAATAGCATCACAACGGGAAGCAGAGCGATTTTTGGGACAGGATAGGTTAAATAAACGACAGGGTCAAGCAGCTTATTCCAAGTCAGTGAACGTCCCATCAGAAGACCAATGAGCAGTCCAATGATTAACGCCAGCACTACACCTGCAAAAATTCTGAACAAGCTATATCCTACATTTAAAGCAATCTCCTGACCACCTAAGTGAAACATAGCGTTATATACAGCGAATGGACTCGGCAAAATCGAATGATTCATAAGCAAATAGGCAATATACCACACCACATTCATACAAAAGAACACAAACAACAGTCTTATTATGTGATGAATCCGATTTTTTCTCACCATATCTCCTGCATTACCTTTCTGATTCGCTTAGTCTGTTCAAAGAAATCTACACTGTCCCGCTTAACTTCATGCTTCATTTGAAATACCAATTGATTATCGATCATTTCCGGAGCTTCTTCTTTATTTGATGGCATAACAATAATTTTCTGCCCCAGCAGAATAGCTTCTTCCACATCATGGGTAACAAATAAGGTAGTCGCCGGATGCGCTAACCAGTTATCCAAAAAGAGAATCTGTAGCGTTTCCCTAGTAATCGCATCCAGTGCGGAGAAAGGCTCGTCCAGCAGTAAAATAGTAGGCAAAATGGCGAATGCTCTGGCGATTGCCACTCTTTGCTGCTGTCCTCCACTGAGTGATAGAGGATAACGATCAGTTAAATCAGAGATTCCCATCGACGAAAGCCACTGCTTAATCTGATTCTCCCGTTCTTGCTTGGATGTGCTCGCAGTATGCGAGATTTTCATCGCGATTTGAATATTATCATGTACAGTCTTCCATGGGAGAAGCCCATAATTTTGTGGTACCAGGCCGATCAGAGTTTCTTTATCATGCACGGATTTTTCATTAAAAAGAATTTGCCCCATATAGCTTGGCAGCAAGCCCGCAATCGCCCGTAATAAAGTGGATTTTCCGCTGCCAGAGGGTCCGATGATCGTGTAAATCCCATGCTCCGGTAAAGATAGGTCCATCTTCCCTAAGGCCAGTTGACCTGTCTTATACTCTACTTTAAGGTCCTTAATGACGAGTCCTTTATTTCTTGAATTGGACATCAGAAATCACATCTTCAGCCGAGATATTTTTGCTAAGCAAACCTTTTTCCCGTGCCCAAGCAAATGCGGCTTCTACTTCTTTCACATCCACTTGATTGGCAGGGACATAATCAGGCACCTTGATCTCATCTTTCAACGTTTCTGGATAACCAACTTCTTTGATCACAAGATCAATATATTCGGATTGATCATGAGATTTCATATATGCTACCGCCTCGTCATAAGCAGCATACATATTGCGGATCGCATCTGCCTTAGCATCAATAGCAGTTTGTGGGAAAGCCAATACAAATGGATTCACTCCTGCTGTATGTGTGGAGCTAAGCACGCGCAAGCCTGAAGCTTTACCCATTGTTACAAATGGTTCAGGCAAAATAGCCGCATCCGCCTTATTGTTCTTAAGCAATTCTAACCGGGTAGGGATTTGTGGAACCTCAGTTACCGTGATATCATTTTCTGTCAAACCCGCTTGTTTCAGCATCATCGCCACAGTATATTGTGTGGAAGTATTTTTGGACAAAATCACGGTTTTGCCTTTCAGATCCTTCACATCTTGGATCGCATCATTCCCAGTCAATAAATCGAATTCACCAAAAGTTGTGCTAGTGATCTTCACATCCAGCCCGGCTTCATTATAGATAGAAATCGCAACCAAATCAGCACTGATCCCCTCTAACTTGCCTGCTTGAAAGGCGACATCACGGTCTTTTGCACTCTTGAACGTTTGGATGTCCAGGTTCACTCCATGTTTCTTATCAAAACCTTGCTCATGAGCAATTACAAAAGGAATCGCATCAATCGAGGGCAGTAAGCCAAGCGACAAAGTAACAGCTTCTTTTGAGGTCTCTGCTGCGTTTCCCTCTGTCGATGCTGTATTCGTGTTATTCTTTGAACCACAACCTACTGCAAGTACAGCGACGACAACGACCATCATCGGCAACATCAACATTCTTTTTAGTGCTTTTTTCTTCATAAAACTCTCCTACCTCCATTAATCTTTCTATAGTAGACATGCCCCTATTCTTTGCAATCTGCAAAAGAGCATGCAAAAAGCCCTTAAGCTGTTCCAGGACGCTTCAGGTATTGTAATTTTACATCAGTCATCACAGCTTGTATATTCATAAATTTAAATAGTTATATTTATCACATACTTAGATGCAAAAAAATCCGAACCATCCTGCAAGGAATCTCCCCTGCAAATTGCTCCGGATTTTCGCTAATTACACCTCATAGTTCACTACATAATTCTGCAGCTCTGTATTGTAAAAGCCGATACTATACTCCGTTACCTTGCCCAGCTCGTCATAAGAATAACGGGTTCGCTTCAGCAAGGGACGCTTCTTATCAAGGAGCAATATCTCCTCGACATCAGGCGGAGGAACGGCAACGGAAAATTCATCACGCAGTTTCTCTAAGGAAACGCTCCGCTCTTCAAGTAGTTCATACAAGGACTGGGCATTTAAGTCTAGTACATCCAAATCATCCATACCATTTACTAAATAATGCGTGTAATGAACGTATGGAATATCATTTAGACTGTATATGCGTTCCAAGCGTATACAATGTTCGCCGAATAAGCGGTAAGGTTCGCTTCCGACTTCATTATATACTCGCTCCGCCTTCATCCATTGCTTCCGAATTTGGTGCCCTTCATCCACTAGAATTTCCGTGAATTTTTTCCACTTGGACAGCTTGGATGATGAGGTATTACGGATCACCTTCGTCCCCTTGCCGCTCCCCTTCTCCAGAAATCCTTCTTGGACAAGCTCCTGAATGGCACCGCGCACCGTGATCTTGCTGACATTGAATTCCTGCTCTAGCTGAGGCTCAGAAGGAATATTCAATCCAATAGGATAGACTCCGTGTAGAATCCGATCCTTTATAATATTTGCAATTTGTATATATAAGGGCTTATCTTTTCGGGACAAACTCAAGAAGTTCACTACCTTTCTACATCGCCTACGGATAGAGTCATAGCTCGAAGTATATCCGCTTCTGAAGCCATGGGAGTGTCTCCCTCGACAGTATGGGCTAGCATACTAGCGGCAGCGGCAAATCGCACCGTCTGCTCTGAGGTAAAGCCAGTTAGCTCTCCATGCACAATTCCGCTCGTATAGGCATCTCCAGCCCCTATTCTATCATAGACGAGAAATCTCAGCGTATCCGAAAAGAAGAAGCTCTGGTTCTTATAAAGATACCCACGCAGTGAATGTGAGTTGTCGCCATGAATACTGCGATGGGTGCCTGCGATCACCGAGATATCGTACTGCTTCGCAACTGCCGGAATAAGTTCGAGCAATTGCTCTTCACGTTCAGCTTGGGCAGTGCTCATCCCCAAGATAAATATCGCATCCTTCTCATTCATCATTACGATATCAGCCAGCTGCAGCATCTCCCCGTAATGCGGCTTCGCTAGCGAATACCCTTCCGGTCCCCATAATGACGGACGATAGTTGCAATCAAAGATCACAGTCCCACCCTGCTGCTTGACAGCTCTAGCCAAGGATTTCATATGATGACGTACACTATCGTTCATAGCCAGCGTAATGCCGCAGAAATGAATCACATCCAGACTTCGCGCAATCTCTTCATAATTATAAGTTTCCTCAGGAGCCGTATTGAAGCTACTCTCCAGACGATTACTATAAGTCACCTTGCTTGGACGTGCACCAAATCCATTCTCCAAGAAATACAAGCCCAGATATTCTCCTCCTCGTATAACGAGGTTAGATGAAATACCCAGCTTCCGCAAATACGCGGCGGCGGCCTCTCCCAAGGAGGTAGTCGGCAAACGGGAAATCAAATAACCTTCATGCCCGAAGCGTGCCAGTGCCGAGCTGACATTAACCCCGGTGCCGGAGAATGAATAGTTTAAGACGTTTCCCTGTGATAGCAGCTGAACTCCCGGCACCTGCAGACGCATCATCACTTCTCCGAATGCCCCGATTCGTTTAGGCATATTTATCTGTCAGCCTCTTCATAATTCCAAGCAAATCACTTACATCCTGGATCCGGGTTTTTCCCGATTCTTTATCAATAATGGATGAATAGACATGCGGAATCACTTGTGGTACCCCTGCTTCAAGAGCAATCTCCAGAATAGCCTCGAAATTATCCATATCAATTCCGCCGGTTGGTTCGAGTGCAAATCCTGCCTCAGCACAAGCCTTCGCGACAGAGCGGTATTCCTCTTCACGGCTTAATCCCTGCATTGGAAAGTACTTCAGTGCATTACCACCCATATCCCGAACAAGCGCAATTGCTGATGCTACAGGTACAATTGCCGCTTCACTCTCCGCAGCACTGAAGAGTCCTGTTGAAATATTCACATAACCCGCACGACCAGAAGGAGCGACCATGCTGTTGATCCAGCTGTCCTTCCCGCCCAGATTAGCGCGTGTAGCTCCGACAACAGGGAACGCCTGGTTAATATGACTACCCGGATAATGCTTAGCAATCTCGGCCACAATTGCCGCTTGGCGATTATCCCCTGCACCTAAGCCAATCGATACCGCATCTTCAATTTCTTGACCATATTGCTTCATCGCTGTTACGGCTTCTTCTACCGACTTATAATCCTTAGAGAGCACACCAACCAGCACATACCCTTCCGCCGCTTCATAAATCTCTTTAGCATTAGTGATATCTTTAGCGAGTACATTTAATGCGGTGCGTCCCTTATAAAAACGTTGTGAAATCGATGTCATCTTATTGTCCCCCTATCAATTTATGAATGCTGTCTACAATCACGAGCAGGTCATCGCCAAGAAGCGGCCGTGGGTCAATATCGAAATATCCCTGCTTCACTCCATAATCGCGGGTATAGATCGCAATCTCGCCCCGCTGCAACCCCCCTACCAATTCCTTAGCCGTAATACCGGCCAGCTGCGGATCAACCTGAACTCGGCCGCGATAGATGGCACGGCCCGCCTCATCCTGCACAATGGTTACTCGAATTCCCGGAAGATCATTCAACACCATCAATCCCTGTAATGATGCTTGCTCGTTGTCACTCTTGTCTTCCTTGACCATGTATTCCTGTAAAGCTTGCAGCAGACCAAAGGAAGTTTCTTTACCGACCTTCATACTGCGACCTATTCCATACAATTGGACCTTAACCCATTCTACATATTTACGTTTGCCGGCGATAATACCGGATGTTGGCCCTTCAATGGCTTTAGAACCACTATAAATTGCCAGATCAGAGTATTTTACATATTTACAGAGGTCTTCTTCCGCTGCGGCATCAACGATTAGCGGCACCCCTTTACGCTTGGCGATCTCCCATGCCTCTTCGACGGATAACATATTTTTCTGCACTGCATGGTGGGACTTCACGTACAGAATGGCAGCCGTCTGCTCAGAAATGGCATCCTCTATATGCTCGGCCCGGCCTTCATTCGCATAACCGACCTCAATTAGTTTACCTCCGCCTAGATAGACCATCGTTTCCACAGGAGCCCCGTACTGTACATTATGCCCCTTCAGAATGATGATTTCATTGCGTGGAATGGCTTCTTGGTGCAAACGTTCACTGCGGCGCCGATTGCCTTGGGTCACTAGCGCCGCAACGGACAATGCAATCCCGCTGGAGGCTGAGTTAACGATAAGCGCTGCTTCAGCGCCGAGCATTCGTGCCGTGAAATCTCCGGCTTTATCCACCAGATCCGCTATTTCCACATAACTCTGTCCGCCTTGCTTCATCGCCTCCATCACTGTGTCGGACGGAGCGGACACCCCCAGGATACTCATTCTGCCGCTTGCATTGATTACACGTTTAAGCCCGTATTTCGCATTTAATGAATTCCCCACCTATAACCACTCCTTTTGCATGGATTACTTTATCCGTGATTCTTTCTTTTCCTTCAGAATCAACAAGCACTGCAGACTTATGCTGCAGGATGAAGAGGGTCAGGTTTGCAGGATCTCCCACCTGAATTCGGCCCAGCTCCGGCCTGCCCAGCCACTCCGCCGCATTGGAAGTAACCGCTGCCACAATCTCATCCAGAGCATAGCCCAAACATAGAAACTTGGAAAGTACATTAGACATGCTAAAGACAGGTCCCTTCTTTCGATTCACTCGATAGATATCCGTGCTAATCGTATTCAGTCCAATACCATTACGTTTAGCAGCCTCAGCTACCTTAAAAGAGAAGCTAGCTGTTCCATGTCCCACATCTAGATGAACTCCCCGTTCAATAGCTTCAGTCAGTACCTGAAGCGGCTGACCATCCGCTGCAAACAAATTATTCTCTTTTCCGTTGAGATAATGAGTCACGATATCCTTACGCTGCAGAAGGGGCATAACCTCTCTGATATCTGGCGGTGCTGATCCGATATGTACCATTAACGGCAACCCTGTCTCCATTGAAAGGCTTCGTGCAATATGCAGTGGTTCAATCCCGCTGGCGCCGACAACACTCTTACTGATTCTGGCCTTTAATCCCACGATCATTTCCCCATATGTTCGGACAGCTTGCAGGATCTTCTCCTTATCAATCCATTCCAAGTTGGACAATTCATCAATTCTTAGCAGTCCGATCCGCGAGATATTCAAGAAAGCCAGCACATTCGTCTTAGCCTGAGACGCATCCAGAGCCAGATCACCTATCCGATCCGCCCCGCAGCTACCCGCATCGACTATAGTGGTCACCCCTTGCCGGACGCCGATCTCATCAATCTCGTCACCATACGGATCAAATTCACGAAAGGCATGCACATGCATATCGATCCAGCCACTGGATACGTACGCGCCTGAACCTTCCCACTCCTGCCCCCCACGCCCCTCCCCTGCCGGGGTAATCTCCGCGATCTTGCCATTCTCGATTACAATGTCGATCTCTTCTCCGCTTACTCGTTTCACCTGACGGAGTACGTATCTTTCATCCATTGTTCTCACCTTTTTCCATATAACATTATAATGTTTAAAATACCACGAAAAGCGCATTAAGTAAATATAACGTTATAATGTTTATGTATAAAAACTAATTCACCTTGTCGGGTTAATAGGCATTTGTTAGTGTGAATTTATAGCTTGCGGTGCACTTATTGCACTCTCCGCAGGAATTTTCAGTGGTTTGGCGAGTAAGAACTCTAGTATTGGTGAAGGATTTTGCTTAGGTAGAACGTTTTATAGGGAAAACCTCCCTATAAATTAGGTCATAGCTGTTGTATGAACAAGTTATACGGAATTTCTCCCTGTATACTTGCCAATTTCAATTAAAAACAGCCAGTTCAGCTGAATTAAGAGGAACAATTCCCTCTATTCTATCGACATGACCTTATATTATAGAATTACAGGGAGTAATTCCCTATAGTTCTAGCGTTTTGACCCTGAAGTAGAGAAATAACTTTAATCCCCCTTAGTTTTTCCATCGAAGTTATCTATAATTTTTTCATTGTATAATTTCCCATGCAATAAAAAAGATGACTCCTTATGATTTTAGAAGTCATCTGCTCAGATCCTATGAATTTAATAACCCTACATGTATCTTAATAACAGCCTTCTTAATCTGCTTACCCGGTTGACCCATCCCAGGTCTGTGTACATCATGCGGGAAAAAGACAGCGAACATCCCCGGCTTCAAAGTTAACACAATTTCATCGGATGACGGAGGATAAAGTGCATAGTCTGCTTCGGCATCGTAAGGCTTAATAGCCTCGGTCCCTTCTTGCAAGGGTGACCAGCCGATCGTTTCTTCCCCTTCGATCAAATAATGCACATCAATATAGGTCTCATGCTTCTCAGCAACCTGTTCCTCTAGCGACTTCGCCTCAAGCGCCATAATCGAAACGTATATCTCGTTACCGCGGATCTCGATTCGCCCGAGATCCGGTTCGTGTTGTAAGATGACTTTCAATTCCTCAATAGCCTCTACAATGACTGAATTCTCGTATCTGCTATGCTCTTCCCAAGATGTTAATGAACCTAAGATCATATTGTCTCATTCTCCTCGCCACTCAATTCGCTTACAGAGGTTGTTCAAAAAGTCCGCTTTTGATCACGA
>NZ_NFUX01000029.1:0-75455 GCF_002264385.1 Paenibacillus sp. VTT E-133280 | reverse complement strand
ATATTTCTCGCATAAACGCTTACCGTCCTTTAGGGACGCCGAAGGCGTTTTAGCTTGGATGACAAAGGAGGAATTCCGAATGAACAAAAAGTGGATGATTGGTTCGTTGGCCCTTTCCATAGGCCTTATCTCAGCAGGTGGGGGAGCTATGGCGGCTTCGCCGTCAGCAGGGAGTGCCGAAATCAAGAAGGTGGCTGTATCTGCCCCTGGGAAAGAGGGCCCTGCTACCATTAATAATTTGACGGTGAAAAGCATCATTCCGCTAGTAGTCCATGCAAGAGCTCTTTATTTCTATAGTAATCAAGGCGGAAACATCTTCCCGATAGAAACCTTCACGTATAAAGCGCAGGAGTACCGTTATCTGTCCAGTGACATTGGCACAAAGACGAAGCTGATGAATTACATAAAAAAAGCCTACACTCATAATGCAGCGGCATATTATGTGCAGACTCAATTTTTGGAGTATAACGGAAGAATGTCGCAGGTTAATGCAGATGTGGGCAATCTATTGATGTATGAAAAAGCCACCGCCCGCATGCTCTCCAAAACTGCAACAACCGCTGAATTTGAACTGACCGTTCCTTATCCAGATGCGCAGGAAAGCAGTGAGTCGGTGTATGTGAAGCTGAAGAAAGTGGAGGGATACTGGAGAATTGACACGTCACCGGATATTCTTTTCTGAGGAAAGGGGAAGGTATTAGAGGAAAGAGGATGGCAGGGGCTATGAACTAACTGCGCTTCAGGTCAGAGATATATACAACACCTGCGAATTTACCTTTGCGGGTAATAATGACACAATCATTCTTCATAGAATCTGGGCGGCTCATAGCAGTATCTAATACGGATTCAAGTGGAGTAGAAATATCAAATATGAGTGGAGTTTTGTTCATAAGCTTCATGGCAGGCTCTTTGTAGAACAGATCTACTCCTGATCTTCCTGTGGCTTTTAAAAAGAAACGTTCGCTCATTAACAATCCAAGCGGTTCATTCGTGGCGTTACAGACGACGATGCATTTGGATTCTGGGTGCTGGAACATGACGCGAAGGGCTTCTCTGCAAGTACGTGAGGCAAAAATAGCAGGGGCACTGCGGACAATATTAGAAAGATCATTTACAAGAGCTGTTGACATGATGTTCATCCTTTCTGATTATAGGTCTATTTCTAATGTACCCCCGAATCGTAAATTTTAAAGGCGACAAAGATCATCTACAGGTAAAATAGATGCACAGGCAAAAACGGTCAGAACCTCACGAGGTCTGACCGTTTTTTTGTAGGTAATTTATTCACTTCGAACGCCATCCTCTACTAACTGCTTTCTAGGTGTTTCTGGAATAACAGATTTGCTTACGCCTCCACGATTGATAGCGATTAATCGTTTTTGAGCGTAATACACGTCACGCGATAATTTCTTTACCTCAGTGGATTTACCGTCAACAAACCGGGTGCTGTAAGTCTCAACAACATATCCGGTTTTTCCATTTTGTATAACGCGTGAGCCGCCACGAGGGAGGGAAGGGTCGTTTACATACTTGTCTACTGGAGGCAGCACCTCTACGATTTGTGAATGGACCTTATATGTAACATTTTTCGGAAACGTACCGAAGAGCTTAATCGTTAGTGATCGGCCTTGCACAGCCGCTTTAATGACTAGATATTTGCCAGTCGTATTGCGAAAACGGAAGTTGATATATCCTTCAGCGAAGGTGGCATCCTGGCCTTTGGGTAGATAGTTGACCGGCAAGGAGTGATTGCGGCGCTCCACAATCTCCAGTCCGGTGCGCAGAGCGGCATTGTACAGCGTACTGGAAACTTGGCAGATTCCGCCGCCGATGCCGGCTTGAAGCTTACCGTTCACAATGACTGGCGCTTCTCGGAAGCCATATTCAATTTTTGCTTTTTCAATAGCCTTGCCATAGTCAAAAACGGCTCCAGGTGGGAGCACGGTTCCGTTCACTGCTTTGGCCGCTGATTCAACGTTGTAGATTCGCCCAGGTCCACTTGCACCGAGAGAAGTGCTGAATTGCATGATTTTTCGCTCAATGCCTTGCTCCTTTAAAGCGTTTAAAGTGATGTCTGGCTGTAATATGGTTAAAGGAACTTCCAGTGTAATCCCCTTTTCTTGCAGCGTGATCAGACGATTAAACCGTGTGGGGGCAGCAGCCCATAGTGAGGTCACCATTCCAGTCCAGTCCACTTCAAGGGAAGTCTTTTCAGACGTATATATTACACGATCATCTCCGGTAATTCGCCGCGTAGCATCCACAGGATCTCCGAAGGATTCTCTCTCCCAAGCGGGACTCAGGATGGTCTGTAATTGAGTAATATCCAGATGGGCTTCAAGACTCCAATTTTGGGGGAAGTTGTACCGGGTTTTTACCCGATCCCATAGCCGCCCTTCTGTAAGATCTTGTAGACCTTGCTCAAAAGCAGCGGCTTCATAGGTCATTCCAGCTTGTTTAAGTTTGAGGGTAAGCTCAGAATTCCCTTCGACCTGTAACACAAGGGGGATAGATTCAAGGGCCTGTAGCTTGTTCTCCAGTTCGGAACGTACCTCTGAGATATTCAGCCCGCCCACTTCCCATCCGGCAAGGGTTGTACCTTTTGGAAGCGTGTTTTTATGGCCATATAGTTGAAATCCCCCATAGATTAATGAGCCGATAAGAATGAGTGCAATGACTATTATGAGGGAAAGATGGATTTTTTTCATGAATAATCTCCTTCCTGGATGGCTTCTGCGAGCAGTACAGTAGGTGCTTTTTATATGTATATGTACAGACATTACAAAACTTTCGAATAGTGGGGCAGTTACGGGGTACTCAATCGGTTACAGATTTGTTACAATAGATACATTGCGGAAATATTGAAGTTTATGGAAACTTAAGCTGGACTCTGTCGATTCACACAAGTGGAAAATGTCATAATTGGGAAGTGAGAAAATGATTGAAATGCAAGATGTATGGAAGACGTACCCTAACGGAACTCACGCACTGCAAGGAGTTTCAGTAAAAATTGACCGCAATGAATTCGTGTATGTTGTCGGTCCATCCGGCGCGGGTAAATCTACTTTTATGAAATTGATTTATAGAGAAGAAGTGCCAACTAAAGGTCAAATTTCTGTGGGAGGCTTTAACATAGGGAAGCTTAAACAACGTAAAATCCCATATGTGCGCCGTAATATCGGCGTTGTGTTTCAAGATTTCCGGTTATTGCCAAGGATGACGGCGTATGAGAATGTTGCTTTTGCCATGGAAGTTATTGAAGCACCGAAGAAGGTCATCAAGAAACGTGTGAATGAAGTCCTCGATCTGGTTGGACTCAAAAATAAAGCAAATCGTGAACCTTCACAGCTCTCAGGTGGAGAGCAGCAGCGGATTGCAATTGCCCGGGCTATCGTTAACAACCCATCTGTTATTATTGCGGACGAGCCTACAGGAAACTTAGACCCTGAGACTTCATGGGGCATTATGCAGCTGCTGGACGAAATTAATTTTCGTGGAACAACCATTGTAATGGCTACCCATAATAGAGATATCGTGAATAAAATGCGCAAGCGGGTGCTTGCGATTGAGAACGGAAACATTGTGAGAGACCAGGCGAGAGGGGAATATGGCTATGAGTTTTAAGACCTTCTTGCGACACATGCGGGAAGGCTTCAAAAGCGTATTCCGTAATGGCTGGATGTCGATTGCTTCGATCACTTCCATAGTTGTCTCTCTTTTTGTCCTAGGTGTATTTATTCTTCTTGTTCTTAATGTGAATGCCGTAGCGGATGGGGCAGACAGTCAGGTACAGATTAATGTGCATTTGGCACTAAATGTAGATCAGAAGCTGCGTGAGACTTTGCAGACTGAAATTGGTAATATGCCGGAGGTCAGCAAGATTACGTTCATCTCCAAGGACCAAGGGCTTAAAGATCTCCGTGCAGACATGGGTGAGGACGCAGCTGAGCTTCTGGAAGGGTTCGATGAAGACAATAACCCTCTCCCAGATACGCTTAAGGTAGAAGTTGTTGAACCTACTACGGTAGCCTTTGTGGCTGAGAAGATCGAAGCACTCAACAAGACACATACCGAGCAGCCTATTTATAAAGTGAAGTATGGCAAGGGCTCGATCGAAACCTTGTTCAAAATAACCCGCGCTGTACGGAACATTGGTTTTATTTTTGTAGCAGGTCTGGGGCTCATGTCTATGTTCCTCATCTCTAATACGATTCGGGTTACGATACTTGCTCGTCGTAAGGAGATTGGCATTATGAAGCTCGTAGGTGCGACAAATTATTTTATTCGCTGGCCTTTCTTTATAGAAGGAGCACTGATCGGTCTGATCGGATCGCTCATTACCTCCGTTGTCTTGTATTTGGGTTACAGCACTTTGGAATCGACTGTACAGGGAGATCCTATGCTCCAATTGCAGCTAATTCCGTTCGATAGTATTTGGATGCTGGTCGTTGGTGTACTAGTTGGACTAGGCGTGCTGATCGGCGTCTGGGGAAGCACGGTTTCTATTCGTAGGTTCTTGAAAGTTTAATATTAAAAAGTGAAGGATGGGGAGTGCAAGTTGAAGAAGATTGCTGCCGGACTAGCCGTAATGTTACTAGCTGTCACTATATTCCAGCCCTCTGATGGATATGCCAAAAAAACAAGTGTTGCCGAAATCGACAAGCAGCTAAAGCAGCTGCAAAAAGAGGTGCAGGAAGCTAAGGCGCAGCAGGAGAAAGCGGCGTCCCAAACGCAGGAAGCACAGCATTATAAGAATAAGACGAATCTCAATCTGCAGTATGTCTTACAGCAAGTGGATCAAGTTAAGGGCAAAATGACCGAAATTTCTACCCAAATTTCCGATACAGAACAATCTTTGAATGTTACTGCAACGGAATTGGATAAAGCAGAGGCGCGAGTCGCCTCCAGAGAGGAAGTCTTGGGGTCCCGTGTTCGCTTGATGTATACCGATGGAGCGGTTTCTTACTTGGATGTTTTGCTCTCATCGACAAGCTTCGCTGATTTTCTGGATCGCGCGGATTCACTTAAGATGATTGTGGATCAGGATCAGGAGCTGTTAGTTCAACATAAGCTGGACAAGCAGACGGTGATAGAGAAGAAACAAGAGCTTGAAGGGCAATATGCCCAAGCCAAGCAGCTGTATACTTCTTTGGAACAACAGAGAAGTCTGCTGAAGGATAAAGAAGCTGAGAAACAGGAGCTTATCGCATTCTATGATAAGCAAATTCAAGAAAGTGATGATTTAAGTGAAGAGCAGAATGAAAAGCTAGTCAAACTGGCAAGCGAACGCTCTGCGCTGGAAACGCAAAAGGATAAGATTAAGGCAGAGGAAGCCGCTCGCAGAGCAGCAGCGGCTAAGGCGGAAGCGGCTCGTAGAGCTGCGGCTGCTGCCAAGAAGGCTGCAGCTGCAGCTGCAGCTAGTAAGGGAAGCAGTAGTTCTAGCTCCAGCTCTAGTGATACGGGATATTCAGGTGGAGATGGGCCGTTTCTACTTCCTGTAGGATCCGCAAGAATCTCATCCCCATATGGACCACGGACACATCCAATCACGGGTGAGAAGGGGAAAGTACACACCGGCGTCGATTTTGCGGTTCCACAAGGAACCAATATTCATGCGGCGGATTCCGGAACGGTTATCTTGGCTGAATGGTGGAGCGGTTACGGATATTGTGTAATTATTGATCATGGAGGCGGAGTTTGGACGCTCTACGGACATATACGTAAAGGCGGTCTTAGAGTTAGTGCCGGGGATAAAGTCAATCGCGGTGATGTGGTTGCTGAATCTGGTTCCACAGGTAATTCAACGGGTCCCCACCTTCACTTCGAAGTACGGATTGACGGTAAGATTGTAAATCCTATGCCTTATCTCTAATTTTTAACGAACTTATCACTCATATTATTTGATTGTACGGCATATACTGGAAGAGATACCGTACCTTTCAGGACGGACTTAGGATGTTGTTTACAAGATGGACAAGAAGGGACGGTGGGAACATCATGTTAAAAAAAAGCACCGCGGCGTTTATGATTATCGCCGCCCTGCTATGTGGTAGCTTAGTAACCTTGGGCGTGACGGGTTATACTCATGTCTTTGGACAAGCTGCAGGACAAGGATTAGCCTCTGCGTTGCAGGTTGCAGGTCTACAGCAGAAGGAATCCCAGAAGCTTGGGACTGCGCTCAGTTTGATTGAGAGCAATTACTACGAGACGGTAGATCGGGAGAAGCTGATAGATGGTGCTGTCAACGGTATGATGGAAGCGCTAGGCGATCCCTATTCCAACTATATGGGAAAAGAAACTGCTGAGAAATTTGAAGAGAGCATTGAGGGTTCCTTTTCAGGTATCGGTGCAGAAGTCTCTTCGGATAACGGTAAGGTAGTCGTGGTCTCCCCAATCAAGGGTTCACCTGCTGAAAAAGCAGGAATTCAGGCCAAAGATATCATTCTTTCCGTTAACGGAGAATCGTTAGAAGGCATGGATCTGAATGCTGCTGTTGCGAAGATACGCGGACCTAAAGGCAGTAAGGCCACTTTGAAAATACAACGTTCTGGCTCTGTAGAGCCTCTGGAGTTCGCTCTTACTCGGGATGATGTGAAGCTTGAGACGGTATACTCAACTATGGAAAAAGACGGAGTAGGGGTAATCGAGGTCACTCAGTTCTCCCTAAATACCGCAGAACGATTCAAGGAAGAGCTTGGGAAGCTGGAGAAGCAAGGCATGAAGGGGTTGGTCATTGATGTCCGTAATGATCCAGGCGGTGTCCTCCCGATTGTTATTGAGATGGCTGAAGAGTTCGTTCCAGCTGGTAAAAATATAGTTCAAATAGAATACAAAGATAAAAAACGCGAAGTTAGCACCTCCAAGGGGTCGAGCAAGGCTTATCCAGTGGTAGTGCTAATGAATAAAGGTAGCGCGAGCGCCTCGGAAATATTGGCGGGTGCCTTGCAGCAGTCAGCGGGAGCCAAGCTGATTGGTGATAATTCATTTGGTAAAGGCACGGTGCAGACAAGTTTTGACAAACAGCTTGGAGATGGCAGCTTGCTGAAGGTTACCATTGCTAAATGGCTTACACCGGACGGCACATGGATCCACGGCAAGGGAATTAAACCGGATATCGCGGTAGCGCAGCCGGATTACTTCTCAGTGGCTCCGATTAACAAGAGCGTGACGTTGCAATATAACATGAACAACGGTGATGTAAAGAGTGCACAGACGATGCTGGATGGCTTAGGCTACAAGCCTGGTCGCAAAGATGGCTATTTCGATACTGGCACTAAGAATGCAGTGAAGAAATTCCAGAGTGAAGCGAAACTTCAAGTCACAGGCATGATTGATGCCAAGACCGCGGAGGCGCTGGAGGTGGCACTGATCAAAGTGATTCAGGACCCTGCCAAGGACAACCAACGGAATAGAGGGATTGCTGAGATTCAGAAGGAAATTAAGGCGGCAGCGTCGAAAAAGTAAGAAGGCTGAATTCAGCCTTCTTTTTTTCTGTTAAAAAGAGCAAGGGCTAATATTCAGGGAAGAAAAGGAGTGTGACGAACAGTTTGAATGTGATTCAGGAATTATTAGGAAGCTTGGGCACTGCGTTCTTACACTTATTGATCCAGCCATATTACTATATTGCTATTATATTTATTGCGTTGTATTACCGTCGGCAGGTGGCATTAGAACGTAAGCTAATTCATGTGAAGCTGCATAGCTGGGGTCAAGAAACGTGGCGAACGGTGTGGAGTGGGCTGGTGATGGGACTAGTGGTTTCTATTGCAGCCACATTGTTAGGAGTATCCTTATCAGGTACAGCTGTGGCCTGCATTTGGGTAGTTAGTATCCTGTTATCGCTATTGCGTGTACGGTATTTGTGCTTCGCTTATTCTATAGGTTTGCTAGGTGTGATTCAATTTGTACTGTCTTTCTTTCCGGATGCCTTACATAGCGGAACGGCCGGGAATATTACAACAGCCATACGGGAGATGGATATTCCCGCATTGCTAGTGCTAGCTGCGCTACTGCACATGGCGGAGGCGCTGCTGGCCCGCTGGCAAGGAGCGAAGCTTGCGACGCCCCTCTTCTTGAAGGGCAAGCGCGGCATGGTTGTCGGCGGCTATCAGCTGCAGGCTTTCTGGCCGCTGCCGCTGTTCCTGCTGATCCCTTCGGGGGCAGGAACGGATCTGCCATGGCAGCCGCTGCTGGGCGGCGGGCTTGGCATGGTCTCTTTGCCCGTCATCATCGGCTTCAGCGAGATGACGCAGGGCATGCTGCCCGGGCGCAAGGCGGCCCGCACTTCAGGACGGCTGCTGATGTACAGCATCGTCCTGCTCGGCTTAAGCCTGCTTGCCGCTTGGTGGAGCCCGCTGACCCTGCTCGCGGCGCTCGCAGCGATGGTGCTGCACGAAGGGTTAAGCTGGTACAGCGCTCTGGAAGAGCGCAGCATCAGCCCCATCTTCGTGCATCCACCGCGCGGCCGCAAAGTGCTGGCCGTGCTGCCGGGCAGTCCCGGGCAGGAGCTGGGCATCTTGCCCGGCGAGATTTTACTGAAGGTCAACGGGGTCCTGTTGACCGATGCCGCGCAGCTACATGAGGCGCTGCGCATGAATCCAGCGTTCTGCAAGCTGGAGGTGCAGAACCGTGAAGGGGAGAGCAAATACCTTCAGAGCCCGATCTACGACGGGGACCATCATCAGCTCGGCATCATTCTGGTACCGGAGACAGATGGAGCGGTTACTGCGGAGGCGAAGCCTTCTAGCATCTTCAGCATCATCGCAATGAAGACAGGTACTCGCAGCCGGAATCTACCGATTGGGCGAATCAAACAGAACAAAGCCGATAAAGTCGATAAAGCCAAGAAGGAATCGGCAGAAGGATAGATAAAGTTAAGCCCGGACTCTGGAAATAGAGTCCGGGCTTTTTTGTAGAACTCCTATCCCCGCCCACCCTTCAAATAAAAAATAGCAATCTGCGTGCGATCCCGCAGCTCTAATTTACTCAGAATATCTGTTATGTAATTTTTGACCGTACCCTCGCTAAGAAACAGCTGTCCGGCGATTTCTTTGTTGCTATGCCCCTCAGCGATAGAGGCGACAACGGCCAGTTCCATTTTGGTTAGTCCAAAAGATTCCAATGGCTGTACCTGTGGAGATTCAGGGCGAGCAGCGGGCTGTAGAAAGGTGGCAAGCTTGCGCGCAATATCAGGGTGAATCAGCATATTACCTTCATGGACTGTTTTGACGCCTTGTATGATACGGTCTGGCGGTATGTTTTTGAGCAAATATCCACTGGCTCCGTTGCGAAGCGCTTCAATGATATACTCATCGTCATCGAAGGTGGTTAGCATCAGTATCGAAACTTGAGGGAAAGCCTGCTTAATCTTCTCTGTCCCTTCAACCCCACCACAGCCGGGCATCCGAATATCCATTAGAATCACATCGGCTATGTCCCCCGCTTGAAGCAAACGCAAGGCTTCATTCCCCTCACTTGCCGCTCCGATCACTTCAATATCGGGGTCCATCCCTAGCAGCACTTGCAGACTTTGACGAATAAAAGGATCGTCATCTACAATCATCACCTTAATCATTAGCGTGGCTCCTTTTTCATAATTTAGATTTCATCTTTGCCTCGAGTCCTACGTTCCCTATACAATCTCTCCCTGCTTATAAATGGGCAACCGCGTAACAATGGTGAAATGTGGCTCCTGCAGTAGTTCCAAGGTTCCGCCAATCAGCTGCGTTCGTTCTAACATTCCTTTCATTCCCACCCCTCCACTTTCCGGTAGTTTGCTTAGCTTACTGCCTTCGGGAACTGTCCCGTTGTTGCTGACCTCCATAGTAACTCCAGTATCGCTGAAGTAGATTTCAATCCAAATGGCTGTTGCTTTTCCATGACGTAGGGCATTGGTTATGGCTTCCCGGGCGTTCTTATACAAGATCACTTGAATACTAGGATATAGCGGATAAGGTATCCCAAGCACTTGGTATGAGGTCTCAATTCCTGTATCGCGCCCTGTCTCTTCGAGCAGTCGGTCTAACGCGTAAGCGCCCTCTAATTGTGGCGTATAGTTGATACGCTTCACTGCGGAGCGCATATCGTCCATGCTGGCTGACAACTGATCTCGAATGAGCTCCATCATTTGCATCCCGCTCTCTGGGGAGGTGGGTAAGGTAAGTAACGCAGCTTCCATCATCATTTTAATACGAATGAGACGGTGGCCGATATCGTCATGGAGTTGGCGGGAGATACGAACCCGTTCTTTGGACTCGGCTGCATCTTCTACTTGGGCGTTAAACTCCAGCAGTCGGTTGCGGGCTTCATCCAGCTCGAAATGCTTTTTTCGCAGCTCGTCGTATAGATGGAGGGTGTTCTCACGGCCCCGCCCCGCCCTCTGTAGCAATTCGTTGAGATAAGCAATGAGCAGAAACATAATGTTGATGATAGTGATTATAAGCTGTGGGGAATCCCGGAGCGCGATGTTTAAGGTAATCAGATGCACAACCGTAAACACGAGAGGCACTGCTTGAGGCTGAAGTCTAGAATAATAAAGCAATGCTGAAATCGCGGGGAAAATCATTATGCTGCCGTACTGGTAACATAACCAGGCGGTGAACAGTATTTCCACAATGCTTATCAAGGCATGAAAGGACAGGGGCAGCTTTGGCACCATGACTACAAGGAATAGAAGCATCAGAATATGTAACGTGAAAATCCCATAGTCGGCATATGGGTAGATGTAAATGCTAATACATGCAGGAACTATGATGAGTAAGTAACGCAATAGGGCTAGCTCTCTAGTCACGCCTGTGTCATCCTTTATGTTTTTTTCTAATCTTAGCATATTTTCTCACTATATAAGTTGAACTAAAAAACATTCACCGCAGTCACGGACTTACCTTAATAGAAAAATCTTAAGTTCAACTAATATAGTTCAGGAGATGACTTAAGTCACCTTCAAAAGATGACCTTTCGTACCTCCTTGAACATTCGCTTTAAGCTAGAATTGGAACTATAAAAGCGTAAATGACAGGAGAGATGAACGGATGGCAATCGCCGTATTAACCGATGTGGTGAAACGATATGAAGGTAAGCTAACAGTAGATCATGTAAATATGACGATAGAAGAAGGAGAAATTTTTGGCTTGCTGGGCCCGAACGGAGCGGGTAAAAGTACAACGATCAGTATGATCTGTGGTCTACTTAAGATTGACGGAGGAGACATTGTGATCGACGGTCTGCCTGTGTCCTCGAAATCGCTTGAGGTGAAGAAAAGAATTGGTTTGGTTCCACAGGAGTTAGCCTTATACGACACGATTTCAGCGGCGGATAACGTTACCTTTTTCGGAAGATTGTATGGTTTGCGTGGCAAGCTCTTGAAGGAACGGGTAGAAGAAGCTCTTGTGTTCACAGGGCTTAGCGACCGAGCTAAAGAGAAACCCTCAACCTTCTCCGGAGGGATGAAGAGACGTCTGAACATTGCCTGCGCGATTATGCATCGTCCTAAGCTGATTATTATGGATGAACCTACCGTGGGGATTGATCCGCAATCTCGTAATCATATCCTTGAATCAGTTAAAGAGCTCAATCGACTCGGCTCAACAGTTATTTATACCAGTCACTATATGGAGGAGGTTGCGGCCATTTGTGATCGGGTAGCCATTATGGATAAAGGGCATATCATTGCTTGCGGCACGGAAAAAGAACTGCGGGAACGCGTTGCCAAGGAAGAAAAAATCGTCATTAAAGCCACTAATGTCACACCAGAGCTTGTCCAAGAGTTGACGCTTCACCCTAGAATTAGACGCGTAGAAGCAAAGGAAGAAGTAGTCGAGCTGTATCTTCCTTCTTCACAAGGGGAGCTACAGGACATCCTTTTTATTTTTGCTAAGCATAAAGGGATTATCGGCTCGCTAAATATTGAAGAACCTGATCTGGAGACGTTGTTTTTAAACTTGACCGGAAGGACCTTAAGAGATTAAAGGGGGGGATTATTCTGATGAATACTTGGACGATTATGATCTATGAGCTGCGAAGACTATTTAGCTCACGTTCTATGATATTAAATATGTTTTTACTGCCCCTGTTATTGATCTTTCTCTTAGGTGCTTCCCTCTCCGGTGTCGTTGGTGACAAAGGTCCCTCTACGATTGATGTTGTTCGAGTGGCTGTTGTTAATCCTTCTGGGGAGGGTTACGAGAGCTCGTCGATGATGGACAGTTTGTTAAAATCATCTGAGCTTAAGGATATCATTACCCCGATTACCGTAAATAGTCGGGATGCAGCAGAAAGCGGTCTGCGAACAGGAAAATATGGTTATGCGGTGATTGTCCCGCCAGGCTTTGATAGTAAGGTACAGAGCGGTGGAGAAGCACAGCTGGAATTTATACTGGGCAAAAAAAGTACAGATAACCTGGTGGCTGGGACGGTATTCGATAATTTTCTGAGGAGTCTTAATTATAAGCAGTCTGTGGCGATGACACTGGGTCCGGCAGCTATGAACGTTATGGCATCTAGTTCTACCAGTAATCTGCCTTCTGTAAAGCTTGGAGAACTGAGTGAGGGAGGGGTTTCGTATACTTCTTCACAGTTCTATGCGGTGTCCATGATGCTGATGTTTCTGCTATATAGCGGCTTGACGGTTTGTACTTCTCTTTTTAATGAAAAAGAGAATCATACCCTCTTCCGGATAAACGCAATGCCCGTTAAAGGATCTGAATTATTCATAGGTAAAATGCTTGGCGTAGGTGTTGTAAGTATAGTGCAGTGCGCAGCCATTATTATTCTAACGAATGTGCTTTTCGGGGTAAATTGGGGGAATCAGCCGGGCTTATTGTTCCTATTTTGCCTGCTGATGATCGTGGCCTCCATGACATTATCTATCGTTATTTCTATGTTCAGCAAGACTGGAGCAAGCGCAAGGAGTATCGTAACTCTGCTCACAGTAAGTATGACCTTTATTAGTGGAGGCATGGCACCTCTTCCAGATTCATGGGTGAATTCTATAGGGGCTTTCACGATTAATCATTGGGCCATGCAAGCAATCTTGAAAATGATGCTGCATGCCGATGTATCGCAAATCATGCCGAATTTGGCAGTGTTATCGCTGATCTGTCTTGTGTTGTTCAGTGCAGCGGCCATTTCGTACCGGAAGGTGGGTTATCATGGATAAAATCTTAACAATTGGCTGGAACATGGTGAAACGAACCATTGGTACTAGGAAGGGTGTGCTCATATATATTTTGCTTCCTTGTATTGTGCTCGCCGGTATTGTTTCCGTTACTGGAACGATAGGGGAGAACCCAGCTGTTGTGCTGTATTCCAATATGGATAACGGGACTGCAGGTAAGCACTTGCTCACTGAATTAAACAATTCCGGAGAATATAAATTTGTAGAAAAAGCTGACGAGAATGCTTTAAGGGAAGGCGTAGTTGCTCAGAATGGAGAAGCGGGGATTCTAATCCCAGCAGGCTTCACCTCGGCACTCCTTGCCGGAGAAGAGCCACAAATTAGTGTGTATGAGCTGAAGACGAATGAAACTTCCGTTATGATTAAATTAAAAGCGAGCGCAATTGCGGATGAAATGCGGAGTACCGCCACAATCATTGGAGCAGCTAATGAAGGATCTAGCGACGATGACGCACAGTTTACTACTGTTATGCAAAGAGCGGAACAGCATAGTATTGGCAGCATCCGAACC
This sequence comes from Paenibacillus sp. VTT E-133280, assembly GCF_002264385.1. Taxonomy (NCBI): domain Bacteria; kingdom Bacillati; phylum Bacillota; class Bacilli; order Caryophanales; family Paenibacillaceae; genus Paenibacillus; species Paenibacillus sp. VTT E-133280. The sequence goes on along the minus strand of NZ_NFUX01000029.1, from coordinate 61,770 downwards.
GATTATAATTTATATCCTCGGGAGGGACTGGGAGTCGTAACAGGCTTAACGTTAATGTTCCTCATGAGCCTCGTCACGAGTTCTGTATCTCTGATTATGGATGATCGAAAAGGCCGGACCATGATGCGGATGTTCAGTGCTCCGGTTCGTTCTTATGAAATTGCGATTGGTAATTTTCTGGGCAGCTTCATGGTCGGATTGATTCAGATCCTCGTAGTGCTGGCTTTAGGTCGCTGGGTGCTGCATTATGATTATGAAGTTCCAATCTATCTATATTTCCTCGTTCTTGCGGCATTTATGCTGGTGTCCATGGGGATCGCGAGTACGGTGGCAGGATTAATTCGAAATCCTAATAATGCGGGTATGCTGAATTCCCTAATTATCACACCGACTTGTATGCTTGGCGGCTGCTTTTGGCCCTTATCCATTATGCCGGACTATATGCAGAAGGCAGCTAACTTTGTTCCGCAAAAATGGGCCATTCAAGCGATCGACATCGCTGCAACCGGCGGGGGCTGGAATGAGTTATGGTTACCTTTTGCGATCTTAGGCCTTATGGCGGCTGTGCTGCTGGCGATAGGTTCTGCCATTCTCCGCCCAAGTGAAGCTGGAATCAATGCATAGGGATTTTGCAACAGAAGGGGAGATATTCATAGCTTGGACTGTTACCTTCAGGTACAATAATAGGTATCCAATGTATTTGATTCTTATAATGTACAGTAGAGGACATTTCTAGGAGGATGAACAGATGAGCAGCAATAAAATGGCTTGGACATGGCGGGTGAGGGAAGAATGTCTGGAAGCGTATGTAGCGATGCATTTAAATCCATGGCCAGAAGTTCTGGAGGAGCACAGTAAGGCTGGTATTTCTAACTATTCTATCTTTCAGAATGGGAATCAGTTTTTTTATTGCTTTGAATGTGAGGATACCGAAGCAGCTTTCAATTATATTGCCAAAAGCGACGCCTGCAACCGATGGAATGCCATTACCTCAAAGATGGTTGAAGGATCATTTGATTTCAATGACGAGGTGCCAATGTTGCCTTTACGCGAAGTGTTCTACCTAAAATAGCGAAGACGATTCTGCAATTTCTAAAATTTGCATATTGTATATTATCGGCGTATCATGTTTACAGTCTTTTATATTACGGTTATAATATATTATATAATGTCTAATTGAATAATTTTTTGTTTTTTGGAGGAGCCTGTCAACAAGGGCTCCTCTTTGTCTTTTTTTGGCTTGGAGAAGTCCCTGGTTGGCAGTTCTTATATACAACAAGGGAGTGGATGAAACATGGAGTTTGTTCTATATCTTATGCTGATTATACTATTCACCAAGCTAGCTGGTGATTTATCTGTACGACTGGGACAACCGTCGGTACTGGGTAAGCTAATTGTCGGTATTATACTGGGTCCTGCGGTACTGGGTTGGATTCAAAATGGAGAGTTTATTCATTATTTTTCGGAGATCGGTGTTCTATTGTTAATGTTTATAGCAGGGCTTGAGACGGATTTGGAGCAACTGCGCAAGAACTGGAAGTCAGCTTTCGCAGTAGCCGTCGGAGGTATTATTTTACCTTTTCTAGGTGGATTCGCCATCGGAGAAATGTTTGGATTTGCTTATCATAATGCTATGTTTATGGGCGTCATTCTTAGTGCAACATCGGTTAGCATTTCAGTACAGGTGCTGAAGGATATGAATAAGCTAAATACACGGGAAGGTTCTACCATTCTGGGAGCCGCTGTAGTGGATGATATTCTGGTTGTTATTTTGCTCGCTGTATTAATGAGTTTTTTTGGCACAGGAGAATCAGTATCCATTGGTCTTTTAATTACGAAAAAAGTGCTGTTCTTCGCTGTAGCGCTTGTTGTGGGTTGGTTTGTTGTGCCGCGGGTGATGAAATGGATGGCTCCGCTAAAGGTGACAGAGGCTGTTATCGCAGCTGCGCTAATGATTTGCTTTGCGTTCGCGTATTTTGCTGAAATTATGGGGATGGCAGGCATCATCGGTGCTTTTGCAGCTGGGATTGCTATTTCTCAAACCTCCTTTAAGCACACTGTGGAATCTAAGCTGGAGCCTATTGCCTATTCGATTTTTGTTCCGGTCTTCTTTGTCAGTATCGGACTTAATGTTTCCTTTGAAGGAGTTGGCAGTCAACTGGGATTTGTCCTCTTGTTGACGGTGATTGCCATTCTGACCAAATTGTTTGGTGGCGGTCTGGGTGCGCGTCTTACAGGTTTTAATAACCATTCCTCGCTTATTATTGGTTCAGGGATGATTTCTAGGGGTGAGGTTGCATTGATTATCGCGGCAACAGGTCTGAGTAGCGGATTGTTGCAGCAGCAGTATTTCACTTCGGTAATTATTGTTGTCATTGTAACTACACTTGTAACACCACCACTCTTAAAATATATGTTCCGCGATCCAGTGCGCGCTGGAGAGAAATAAAGCAAAAGAAAAGGGCGCCCTATAAGTCATTTACATGGCTTATGGGGCGCTTTTTTTTTGTGCTCTAGTTTCCTGTACTTCAGAAGGAGAAAGTTCCCCGCCTCAAGACGGAGTATAAAACCAGCCGTAGGGCTGTTTTGACTTCGGCTAAAAATGTCTAAACTAAATCTCGGGATGGAAAATAATACATAATGGGGCAGTCATAAAAGGAGTACCAGAAATATACGGGGTGGAAGGGGAAACGAGTATGAAATGGTTAACCAAATGGTCGTTCGGTAACAAGGCGGCGGTAGGGCTTTTAGTGGTAATGGCGCTAGTAGTGGGAGGGCTGAGCTACACTTCGCTGCCGATGGAATTTATGCCAGAGGCGGATAATCCGCAAGTGACTGTAACGGTGCTCGGTCCGGGCCAGGATGCCCATGCGATGGAAACAAAGGTTACGAAGCCGATTGAGGCTGGGGCTGCTTTTGTAAAGGGAAAGAAAGAAATATTGTCTACTTCCGGAGACGGATACGCACAGGTGAATATTTTTTATGATTCGAAAACGAATATGAAGGATGCTGCTGGGGAGGTGCAAAAGGTTGTAGATTCGTTGCAATTCCCTGAAGGGGTGATGGCTCCTTTTGTACTTCAATTGAATACTTCCATGATTCCCGTGTCGCAGGTTACGCTTTCGTTTGATGAAGGGCTAACTAAAGAAAACCTTAAGCTTGCGGAAGAAACGATCATTCCAGAGATGCAACAAGCTGAAGGTGTAGCCAACGTCGCCTTATATGGCAAAGTAACTCCGCAAGTGCGAGTGAAGCTAGATCCGAAATTAATGGCTGAAAAAGGTATTACGACGCCTCAAGTGTTAGGGTTACTTCAAGGACGTAATGTATCAGCATCCCTTGGCGAGCAGACGATTGGGGGTCAGACAGGGAATGTTAACGTGGTTTCTGCGATAGATAGTATCGATACGTTAAAAAAACTTCCTGTTTCCGCGGGCGTTAAGCTACAGGATATTGCTGCTGTCGAGTTGAAGCAGGATCAAGAAAGCGTTAGCCGCTCGAATGGGAAAGATGTTCTTTTCGCCATAGTAACCAAAGAAGCTAACGCAAATGCAGTGAGTGTCGGAGATCATATCCAAGATACCGTAGCACATATTAACAAAACCATTCCAAATGCAGAAGCAGCGGTGGTATTCAGCACATCAGATATGGTGGTTACCTCGGTGAACAGTATGATGCGTGAAGTATTGCTTGGCGCGTTGTTCGCTACGATCGTGATTCTGTTGTTCCTGCGCAACCTGCGGGCAACTCTGATTACGGCGGTTTCTATCCCGCTTTCCTTAGCAGTTACTTTATATCTATTGGATATATCCGGTATAAGTCTGAATATTATTACGCTCGGTGGTGTGGCTGTTGCGGTCGGTCGCTTGGTGGATGATAGTATCGTAGTCATTGAGAACATTTACCGTAGGCTGCAAAAAGAACCCTTCTCCCGTGAAATGATCATAAGTGCAACTGGGGAAGTGGCTAGAGCGATTACTTCATCTACGATTGCAACGGTAGCGGTATTTCTGCCGATGGGTCTTCTGCGTGGTAGTTTGCAGGCTTTCCTGCTTCCGTTTGCCTTAACTGTAACGTATTCATTGCTTACTTCACTCGTTGTAGCCTTGACGGTGGTTCCATTGTTAAGCTCATGGCTGCTCAGAAGAACTTCTATGAAAGAACATGAGCCATCTAAATGGTTTACCCGATTCCTTGATTGGAATCTTCGCCGGAAATGGATCACTTTATCCCTAGGTCTTCTGCTTCTGATTGGCTCCATCGCAGCCTATATGACGATGCCAAAAGGTGCGCTTGATGCTTCAGATGCCAGCTATGTCTCTGTTCAGTTGAACTATCCGAAGGATGTTCCTGTTAAAGAGATTTTGGAAAAAGGAAAGCAGCTAGAGCAAGATCTGATGAAACGTCCAGAAGCAGAAACAGTGATCATGCAGTCTGGGAATAGTGCGGACGCAGCACAATGGGGGAGTGTCAGCTCAGAGACCTTAGTGGACTATACCGTTGTTATGAAAAAAGGTGCAGATGCGCAAGGCTTCATCGATTATGTTCGTGATGTAAAGGATTCCTATGCAGGAGCAACCCTGGTGGCCAATCAAATGAGTATGATGGGTTCAAGCTCCACTAGCGAGTATATTGATATCGTGGGTGATAATCTTACTGATATTACTGCTGTTGCAGCAGAAGTTACGGATAAGCTGAAGACTGTGGAGGGTATTCAGAAGGTCAGTAGCAATATGGAGGATACCAAACCTGTCTTTACATTTAAGGTAGATCCAGTACAGACGAATGCACAAGAAATTACCATGCAATTGTCGGCTATGCTGAATCCGATCCCTATGGGGCAAATCGAACTGGACGGTACGTTTGCAGGAGTAGTGTTAGATCCTATAGCTGAGCCAAAGACAGAGCAAGATTTAAAAGCAATGACGCTCATGACTGCTGAAGGTCCAAAGCCGTTGTCACAACTAGCAACCTATGAGGTTCGGAATGAACCAGCACTGTTGTTCCATAAAGATGGGAAGCCATATGCGAGAATCACAGCGGAAGTGGATCCGAAGAAGGTGTCTGAAATCGGAGCGGATATTAAAAAACAAACCGATAGTCTTACCCTTCCAAAGGGTGTGACTCTATTTGCAGGCGGAGCCTCGGTGGATCAGTCAGAGGATTTCGCTGACCTTGGTATGACAGCGCTGATCTCCATCGGGTTGGTGTATCTGATCATGGTCCTCACCTTCAAAACCCTTCGTGCTCCGCTGGCAATCATGTTCTCCTTGCCATTGGCTGCGATTGGGGCGATTGTTGGGCTGATCGTATCCGGCGTAACACCTGATTTCACTTCCCTGTTCGGGGCTCTGATGCTAATTGGTATCGTCGTCACGAATGCGATTGTGCTTATCGACCGTATTAAGCAGAATGAAATGCATATGGGTGTTCGCGAAGCCATTCTGGAAGCGGCAGGAACACGGATGCGTCCGATTCTGATGACGGCAATTGCTACCATTTGCGCCATGACTCCACTGCTGTTCGGCCATGCCGAGATGGGCAGCATCGTCTCGCAAAGCTTGGCGATTGTGGTCATCGGTGGCTTGACCGCGGCAACGCTGCTTACGCTGGTTGTGGTTCCAGCGATTTACGAGCTGTTCTACTTCCGTAAATCGGCTAAGGAGCGCAAGGGCGCGGTGAAAGTAGAAATTCCGACGCATGGTGCTTAATTTCAAAAAGTTATAGTGATAAACAACTGAAACAGGCCCTTCTCAGTCATTTTAAATGATGCAGGGAAGGGTCTTATTATTTAGAAAATGAGAATTTACTTGCGTATTTGAACAGTGCGAGAGATCTAAGTTTTGATTTTATAAATTATGATTTTTACAACGATATACAACGCATTTAGCATAATTAATATGAAAGGGATGATAGAGAATATTCTATGGGACGAAGACAAGGCGGATAACATAAATAATGCGAGGAGCAAATAGGGAAGGGACAATAAATATTTTCTGTGGAATACATTATGGACAAATTCAAATTTCACAAGGAATACATTCCTTTCTAAGGGGAAAACGCTACCCTCCAAATTAGAATATCATAGCTCCAGATTTTTGCGAAGGTGCAGGCCGAGTAGATCATAGTGTTGATTTTTATTCGCATACTAAAAAGCAGGCCGACGATAAACCGATTATCGTGGCCTGCTTTTTTAATATTGCTCACTATCTATTAACCGCAAGAACAATTCAATACCGGCTTACGCGCGGCTTGTGTCTCATCCAAACGGCTAATCTCTGTGGTATGCGGTGCGTTGATTACGATCTCCGGTGTCTCCTGCGCTTCTTTCACGATCTGGATCATTGTATCGATGAAGCCGTCGAGCGTTTCTTTACTTTCGGTTTCCGTAGGCTCGATCATCATACATTCCTCAACAGTCAGAGGGAAGTACACGGTTGGCGGATGGTAGCCGAAGTCGAGTAATCGTTTAGCAACGTCTAAGGTGCGCACACCATACTGCTTGAGGTTTTTGCCGGACATTACGAATTCATGCTTACATACGCCCGGATACGGAATTTCAAAATACGGCGCCAGACGGTGCATCATATAGTTCGCATTCAGCACGGCATTTTCGGATACCTCACGCAGTCCATCTGGGCCATAGGTACGGATATAGGCGTAGGCACGAACCAGAATACCAAAGTTGCCGTAAAAAGCTTTCACGCGTCCAATGGATTCAGGTCCGCCGAAGTCGAGTGAGAAGCTGTTATCTTCGTTTTTCACCACAGTTGGTTGTGGTAGGAACGGAATCAGGATGGATTTTACGCCAACAGGTCCGGCTCCAGGGCCACCGCCGCCGTGCGGGGTACTCATTGTCTTATGCAAGTTCAAATGCACAACGTCAAAGCCCATATCACCGGGGCGGGTAATGCCCATAATAGCATTGGAGTTCGCTCCATCGTAATAGAGCAAGCCGCCTGCTTCATGCACGATCTCAGCAATCTCGACGATTTGGGTCTCGAACAAGCCGAGTGTGCTTGGGTTAGTCAGCATCAGCGCGGCAGTATCGCTGCCGACTGCTGTCCGCAGCGCTTCAAGATCAACCATCCCTTTATCTGTGGATGGGATCGTGATCGTTTCAAGTCCTGCGGCTGAAGCACTAGCAGGATTGGTGCCGTGTGAGGAATCCGGCACGATAACCTTCGTGCGGGTCTCGCCGCGGCTTTCATGGTAGGCGCGGATCATCATGAGACCGGTCCATTCCCCATGAGCACCTGCGGCAGGTTGTAAAGATACAGCATCCATGCCGGTTAGTGCAGACAAGTCATTTTGCAGGGTATACATTAATTCCAGTGCGCCTTGAATGCTTTCTTCTGGCTGGTAAGGGTGGATCTTAGCTAGGCCTACGATGCGGGCAACATCTTCGTTAATCTTCGGATTGTATTTCATCGTACATGAACCGAGTGGATAGAAGCCGTTATCTACCCCAAAGTTGCGGCGTGACAAGGAAGTGTAGTGGCGAATGACATCCACTTCCGATACTTCTGGAAGCACGACGGGTTCGCTACGGAGTAAACCTGATGGAATCAGAGATTCTAAGCTTTCTTCCTGCGGCACATCGCACAGTGGCAAAGAATAGGCCGAACGGCCGGGACGGCTTAATTCAAAAATTAGACTTTGCTCCGGTTTCATAAACAGCCCTCCAGTGCGCTAGCGAATTGGTCGATTTCGTTTTTGCTTCTTTTTTCCGTAACGGCTACCAGCATATGTCCAGCAAGTTCAGGATAATCACGGCCCAGATCATAACCGCCTAAATAACCTTCCTTCAGCAGCTTCGAATTAATTGCGCTAACGCTGCTTCCCTCAGGAAGCTTCAAGACAAACTCGTTAAAGAAGGGGGAGGAGAAGGCATATTCAGCACCTGTTAGTTGGCTAAGTTTATCAGCGGCATAATGGCTTTTACGAATGTTTAGCTCGCCTACTTCACGCATACCTTCTTTGCCCATAACGGACAAGTAAACCGATGCGCAGAGAGCCAGCAGCGCCTGATTGGAGCAGATGTTCGAGGTAGCTTTTTCTCGGCGGATATGCTGCTCCCGTGCTTGCAGCGTCAGAACGAAGCCGCGTTTCCCGTTACGGTCAACCGTTTGGCCTACGATACGGCCCGGCATCTTACGCATCAAGTGCTCAGCTACCGCGAAGAATCCACAGGTTGGACCGCCGAGGGAAGCTGGAATACCAAGTGGCTGAGCGTCACCGACTACGATGTCGGCTCCGAGCTTGCCTGGTGTTTCTAGTACGCCAAGAGCGATCGGATTTGCACTGACGACGAACAACCCTTTAACAGCATGGATCAGCGGCTCAACAGAGCTAAGATCTTCGATGCTGCCAAAAAAGTTAGGCGATTGCATCAGTACTGCGGCTGTATCACCATCAATGGCTTCAGCAAGCTTCACCTGATCGGTAACGCCGTTTTTATAGTCAATCTCCACGACCTCAAGCCCCCAAGCATTAGCCGATGTGCGTAACACTTGGCGCGCTTCAGGATGAACGGTGCGGGAAACAATTAATTTTTTGCGTTTGGTAGCACCAGCTGCGAGGACTGCTGCTTCGGATAATGCGGTTGCGCCATCATACATGCTGGCATTGGCTACTTTCATACCGGTTAGTTCGCAAATGTAGGATTGGAATTCGAAGATCGCCTGCAGTTCGCCTTGGCTGATCTCCGGTTGATAAGGGGTGTAAGCAGTGTAGAATTCAGAACGGGAAATGACATGGTTGATCACCACAGGGATGTGATGGTCATATAATCCGGCGCCGAGGAAGCTGGCGTGCGAATCGAAATCAGCATTTCGGTCAGCGAGACCTTTCATGTGACGTAGCAGGGCGTACTCATCGAGTGGTTCAGACATCGGCATAGTGCCTTGATAACGGACGGCTTCAGGAATATCGGAGAACAGCTCATCTATGGACTGAATCCCGACGGTTTCCATCATCTCTACGCGGTCCTGTGCTGTCATGGGCAGATAACGGTGCTTCATTAAGGTTTCACTCCTTGGCTTTTTTAAAATATAAGAAAGTACAATTTTCACGCTATACTTTATCCTTCTATTTCTCGCTTAAAAGCTAACCGTCCCAATATGGACGCTAAAGGCGTTTATACTTGTAAAAAGGGGCTTTAATCACGACAGCCTTAAGCTGCTTGCCGCGTATCTCTACGAATACCTCTGTGCCTATTTCACTGTAAGCTGTATCAAGCAAAGCTAATCCCAGATTGCGTTTCAGCGTTGGTGATTGGGTTCCGGTTGTGACCTCTCCGATTTTAACGCCGTTCGCATAGACTGGGTAATGGGAGCGCGGAATGCCCCGGTCAATCATTTCTAAGCCGACCAGACGTCGGGGTAGACCGGCTTCTTTTTGCTGCACTAGCGCATCGCGACCGATAAAGTCCGCTTTGTCCAGCTTCACAAAGAACTGTACTCCAGCTTCAAGAGGGGTGATGTCAGCTGACAGCTCCTGACCGTACAGCGGCAATTTTGCTTCAAAACGCAGCGTATCACGGGCGCCCAGTCCAGCAGGTGTTAATCCGTGAGGAGTGCCAGCTGCGAGTAGGCCGTTCCATAACGTTGCTGCCCCATCCAGCGGAGCGTAGATCTCGAAGCCATCTTCGCCGGTGTAACCCGTACGGGAGATCAGTACTTCTACACCGCAGACGGTTGCGCGTTCGATGAAGTGGAAGGGCTTGAGTTCTGAGATCGGAGCATCAGTAACTTTCGCGAGTATGGTCTCTGCCAATGGGCCTTGCAAGGCAAGCAAAAGCGTCTCGTCAGAGACATTAGTGAGTGTGACTTCACCGAATTCAGAGGTCAGATGCTCTTGCAGCCACTGGAAGTCCTTATCGATGTTGGAGGCATTTACGACAAGCATATAACGGCCTTCACTTATTCGGTACACGAGCAAATCGTCGACCACACCGCCGTTTGGATAACAGAGCAGCGTATATTGTGCCGCACCATCGGTCAGGCGGCTGACATCGTTGGTCGTCATTTTTTGTAAAAAGGCTTCAGCACCGCTCCCGATCACCATGAATTCACCCATATGCGATACATCGAACAGTCCAGCCTGCTGGCGAACAGCTTCATGCTCCTTCACGATACCTGTAAACTGTACTGGCAGCTCCCAGCCGCCAAAATCAATGCACCTGGACTCCGTGTAAGCGGAATAGAGATCGTAAAAAGGTGTTCTTTTCAAAGCATCCATATCGTCACTCCCCTAGTCTGATTAGATACGAAAAAAAGGACAGGCAGAAGCAATCATGCATAAATGCACTAATCGCTTTCTGCTCTGTCCTTTGTACCTGAGAGTTACCCTGCCGTAACGAACCTGCAAGTTTCCCCGTTGGTGACCTGACGCACTCAGCCCCGCGTCTGATGCTCTCCAGAGGTACGTCCGACAAAGGTCCTTTTGCCTGAGAGATTCACCCCTGTTAGGGCTTACTCCTTCGGCGCCGTCTTCAAGTGAGACAGTCTCTCCCTATGCCATCATCCGCAACTGTATTTGTTTTATATTTCTCCGAGAAACGGTTATCGTCTATAAAAAAGACGACAACGTCGTTTCTTCTTGTATGTCTCCATTAAACGGGTATAGGAGGGCGCTGTCAACAAGAAAAAGTCAAAAAAACGACAAATTTATTTTACTGTTAGTAATATTGACATTCTGCTCTGGGATCACTTAGGCTATAACTAAATTTAGAATTCCAATTTGGAAATGAGGCGGCTTGAAATGAGTGAAGTTTTAGATCACCTTCTTTACAGCGAAGAGCATGAGTGGGCACAGCAAGTGGAAGGACGCGTAGTACGTATTGGGATTACGGATCATGCTCAGCATTTGTTAGGCGATATCGTATTTGTGGAATTTCCAGAAGTGGGCTCGGCCATTTCAGCCGGTGACAGCGTAGGCAGTATCGAATCCGTTAAGACTGTATCGGAATTATATTCACCCGTCTCGGGGACGGTTACCAAGATTAATGACGGTTTAGAGGCTAGTCCGGAGCTGATCAACGATAAGCCGTATGGCGAGGGTTGGATTTTTGAAATTGAAGTGGACGGAGAGTATGCTGATGCTGTAAAAGGTCTGCTGGATGCAGCCGGATATCGTGCATTGGTAGGAGAGTAATTGGGATTTTTCACAGTATATTAATTTTATCGCGAGTGATATTTGTAGCAGCAAGTTTCTGTTTTTGGGGACTTGCTGTTTGGTATTTTTATTTAGAGGTGGGTGGGGATTTTTGCGTCATACCCTGGGACGTCTCGGAATTATTTGATTTTATTTAAAAGCGAATCTGCTGTTGTGGAATTAGGGAAAACCTCCCTCATTTTAGACGAATATAGCGTGACACAAAGAGTTTTAGGGAATTTCTCCCTGAAAATTCCGGTGAAACCGCTATTTTTGACTAAATAGGGGATTAATCAGGGAGTATTTCCGTAATTAATAGTGGCAAGTCCATTTTAGTATGTTGATAGCAGATTCGCACCCGCACTAACTACTATATCTAGCTCTGAGTACAATCAATATTTTATTCACCCTCTTGAAGCTGCCGCAGCACAATGATCTCTACACGGCGGTTCTTCTGCTTACCTGCTATCGTGGTATTATCTGCGGTGGGCTGGGTGTCAGCATAACCTGCGTATTGAAAAGTATCCGGCTTCAGTCCTTCATGGTCTAGAAAAAAGCGAAGTACAGATAGCGCACGAGCACCAGACAGCTCCCAGTTGTCGTTAAATTGAGAAGCCGAGGATACGGGCGTATTATCGGTATGTCCTTCAATGCTAATCTTTGCGCCGATGTCTTTGAATAAACCAGATAACTGCTGAAGAGCAGGGAAGGCTGGTGATTTCAGGTCTGCCTTACCTATATCGAATAGAAAACGATCACTGAGTGTGATTTCTATACCCTGCGGTTTGTCAGCAACAAAAATTTGTTCTCCGAGATTATTTTCCTCCACATAGTGGGTGATCACACCCATTAATTCAGCAAGTTTAGTCTCTTGTTCTCGAAAAGCGAGCTCACGTGCCGAAGGTGTTTCATTCTCCGCTTGTTCACCAGATCCGTCATTCGGTCTTGCAGTTGCAGCTGCATCCTCATTTCCGTCTGTACTTTCCGGTTTGTTCTCAGTTGATTTTCCAGCATCTAAAATACCGTTCCCACCCTCAAGGACAGTGGTTCCAGACTTGAAGGTCTCGGATAACGAGCCTGTCACGATGTTATATTTGTCAGTATCCAGGCTGCTCATCGCATACAATATAACGAAAAAAATAAGTAAAAGTGTAATTAGATCTGCATAAGTAATCATCCAACGGTCACGGCTTTCCCGAGTCTCTACACGCCGCTTGCGCCGGTCTCTTTGTCTCATAAAAGGCCTCTAGTTTCCGCACGGTCATTCGTGTCCGAGTCTGAGATGAATGAGTTCATTTTTTTACGTACCAGCAGTGGATGATCCCCATTCTGTAGAGAAAGAATACCTACTAGCAGCATTTCCATGCTATGTAGCTCACTTTGACTGCGGGATTTGATTTTGGAGGCAATGGGTAAAAATATTAAATTAGCGATGGCTACACCGTACAACGTTGCAGTGAACGCTACTGCGATAGATGTGCCCAGATTTGACGGATCTGTAAGGTTGCCAAGTACACGGATGAGACCCATCACCGTCCCGATAATTCCCATCGTTGGTGCATATCCACCAGCAGCTTCAAAAATCTTAGCATAGTTCTCATGCTTCAATTCTTTAGCGTCCATTTCCAGTTCCAAAATCTGTCTTACCTGCTCAGGATCAGTGCCGTCGACAATAAGAAGCAGACCTTCACGTGTAAAAGAATCCGGATGTTCTTCAGCTTGTTTTTCTAACATTAAAACGCCGCCGCGACGGGCCACGGTTGCCATTGCAATGAGTTCTTCAGCTTTTTCCATATCACGATCAGGGTTGCTGCCGAAAGCCATGCGTAGTGCTGTTGGAATGGAGCGCAGCTTAGATGCCGGGAAGCTGATCATAACGGCGGCAAATGTACCCCCGAACACAATCAAAGCCGCATTAAGCTGCAGCAGTCCTGAGAGGCTTCCGCCTTCCCAGAGATAGCCGCCGATTAACGCAGCCAGTCCAGCCAATAGGCCAATTATTGAGGTAATATCCATGCTTCAAGCTCCTAACATTTCTATGTATTATGGTTTGCATCGATCTAGTCAACACTGTATAATGAACGGGAACACATATTCTTATCTTCCATATTTTTAATTATAAGAAAGTATAAGTTTCACGTTATACTTAAACCTTATAATTCTCGCACAAACGCTTAACGTCTTTTAGAGACGCCAAAGGCGTTTAGCTTGCTATCGTATGGAGAGAGAACATTCAGACAACAATTATAATATATTAATCTAGTTTAGACGATAGAGGGGAGACGGGCAAATGAGTGATATTGTCGTCAGTACGAAGACTTTTGAATTGGAGTCCGAGTATACACCCCAGGGCGATCAGCCTCATGCCATAGAGGAATTACTACAAGGCATCCGGCAGGGCAAGAAGCACCAGACGCTGCTGGGCGCGACGGGTACGGGGAAGACGTTTACCGTTGCACAAGTTATTTCCAAATTAAACCGCCCGACATTAGTTATTGCGCACAACAAGACTTTGGCTGCCCAACTGGCGAGTGAGTTTAAGGAGTTTTTTCCGCATAATTCGGTAGACTATTTCGTCAGCTACTACGACTATTACCAACCAGAGGCGTATATTCCCTCCTCCGATACTTATATCGAGAAAGACTCCAGTATTAATGAAGAGATTGATAAATTGCGCCACTCCGCAACGAGCTCCTTGTTCGAACGGCGTGACGTTATTATTGTGGCGAGTGTGTCTTGTATTTACGGCCTCGGTTCGCCGATGGAATATGGAAGCTTGCTTTTGTCATTGCGGGTTGGGATGGAGAAGCCTCGAAATGAGATTTTGAGCAGGCTAGTGGATATCCAGTACCAGCGTAATGATATCAATTTTGTACGCGGAACCTTCCGTGTACGTGGTGATGTGGTTGAGATTTTCCCGGCATCTCAGGGTGAGCATGCCATTCGGGTCGAATTGTTCGGTGATGAAATTGAGCGAATCACTGAGATTGATGTGCTGACGGGTGAACTGATCGGGGAACGCGATCATGTCGCTATTTTTCCGGCGTCTCACTTTGTTACCAAAGAAGAAACAATGCGTGTAGCACTGGTCAACATTGAAAAAGAGCTGGAAGACCGCTTAACGGTTCTTCGTGACGCAGGAAAGCTTCTTGAAGCTCAACGTCTGGAACAGCGGACACGTTATGATATTGAAATGATGAAGGAAGTGGGCTTCTGCTCAGGGATTGAGAACTATTCCGGACCACTCACCTTCCGTGAACCAGGGGCAACCCCATATACATTAATGGATTATTTTCCGGATGATATGCTGATCATTATTGATGAGTCCCATGTTACACTTCCGCAGATTCGGGCGATGTATAACGGTGACCGGGCGCGTAAGACGGTACTGGTAGAGCATGGTTTCCGTTTGCCGTCTGCGCTCGATAACCGTCCACTTCAGTTTGAGGAATTCGAAGAAAAGGTGAAGCAGATCGTATATGTTTCTGCGACACCGGGACCTTATGAAATGGAGCACTGTGACACCATGGTGCAGCAGATTATTCGGCCTACAGGTCTTTTAGATCCGATCATTGAGGTTCGTCCTACAGAGGGACAAATCGATGACTTGATTAGTGAGATTCGTGATCGGGTAGAACGAGACGAACGCGTCCTCGTCACAACGTTGACGAAGAAGATGTCGGAGGATCTGACAGATTACTTTAAGGAAATTGGGATTAAGGTTCGGTATATGCACTCTGATATCAAAACACTGGAACGGATGGCGATCTTGCGGGATCTTCGTCTGGGTACATTCCATGTTTTAGTAGGGATTAACCTGCTAAGAGAAGGTCTCGATCTACCGGAAGTATCGCTGGTCGCTATACTTGATGCCGATAAAGAGGGCTTCCTTCGTTCCGAGCGTTCGCTAATTCAGACGATTGGTCGTGCGGCCCGTAACTCCGAGGGCCGAGTCATTATGTACGGTGATCGGATCACGGATTCGATGGAGAAAGCGATGAGCGAAACATCGCGTCGCCGCGCCATCCAGATCGCCCATAATGAGAAACACGGCATTACCCCAACCACCATTAATAAAAAGGTGCGTGACATCATCGAGGCAACGAAGGTTGCTGAGACTAAAGCGGATTACCTCACGGGTGTTGGTGGCAAGATGAATAAGAAAGAGAAACAAAGCCTGATCCAGCGTCTGGAAGCCGAGATGAAGGACGCAGCGAAGAACTTGCAATTTGAGCGCGCGGCAGAGCTGCGTGATGCTTTGCTGGAGCTTCGGGCCGAGTAATAAACCTTAAATGCATCACCGATATTTAAAATATGTAAATGAACGGTGCTGTCCAGGCCGTTCTTTTTGAATAAATAGATGGACACGCATCCCGCAGGGACAGCTTAGCACTTACGTGTATTACGTAGGGAGAGTGCTCCGCAATGCTCTTAGCACTTACGCGTATCCCGCAGGGACAGCGCCCTGCAACGTTATAGCAGTTGCGGTAATCTTGCACTTCCCGCACTTAGCTAGTGTGCGCCTAACGTCCAAGCGGTCCCGTAGGGATAAGCGCTCCAAGCAGCACTGTCACTAAGTCCCGTCCTACCAACCTCCTTCGCCAATAAATGCGGGTGTCCAGAGGGTGCAACCCTTGGGGCCCTCCCTTGGAAGGGAGGGTTTGGGAGGGATCGAAAACGCTTTTGATAAAGCTTTGATATTTGATATTTGTTGATATTTGATTCATTAAGGAGAGGTTCCGTTGGCGAACGAAAATATTGTAATTAAAGGCGCGAGGGCGCACAATCTCAAAAACATCGATGTGACGATTCCACGTGACCGTTTCGTCGTGCTGACGGGACTGAGCGGCTCAGGTAAATCGTCGCTTGCATTTGATACGATTTATGCTGAAGGACAGCGGCGTTATGTTGAATCTTTGTCCGCTTATGCTCGTCAGTTCTTGGGGCAAATGGAGAAGCCGGATGTGGATTCGATAGACGGATTATCCCCGGCAATCTCTATTGATCAGAAGACAACAAGTCGCAACCCTCGTTCCACAGTAGGTACGGTAACTGAGATCTATGACTATTTACGGCTGCTTTTCGCACGGATCGGTCACCCTCATTGTCCAGAGCATGGAATTGAGATTACTTCCCAGACCGTTGAACAAATGGTAGACCGGATTATGCAGTATCCAGAGAAGACTCGTTTGCAAATCCTAGCGCCTATTATTTCAGGACGTAAAGGGGAACACAAAGGACTCTTCACAGACATTTCTAAGCAAGGGTTCGTACGTGTGCGTGTGGACGGTGAGCTAAGAGATCTGTCTGAGGATATTGAACTTGAGAAGAATAAAAAACACACTATAGAAGTTGTTGTAGACCGGATCGTCGTTAAAGACGATGTGGAGACCCGGCTGACGGATTCACTGGAGACGGCACTTAAACTTTCGGGCGGTAAAATCCTTGTGGATATCATCGGTCAGGAAGAGCTGCTGTTCAGCTCTAACTTCGCTTGTCCGATTTGTGGTTTTAGTATTGAAGAGTTGGCACCACGGATGTTCTCTTTCAACAGTCCATTCGGAGCCTGCACAGAGTGCGATGGACTTGGCATGAAGATGGTGGTCGATCCAGACCTGCTTATTCCTGATGCTGAGAAATCCATTGAAGAGGGCGCTTTTTTAGCTTGGACAGGAAGTACCTCCAATTACTATCCGCAATTTTTGAAATCCGTGTGTGAACACTTTAATATTCCACAGAACGTTCCAGTGAGCAGTTTAACACCTGATCATATGAACAAACTACTAAATGGTACAGGCAGTGAGAAGGTTCGCTTCAAATATGAGAATGATTTTGGACAAAAGAAAGATGCGATGGTTGCTTTTGAAGGGATTATTCCTAACCTTGAGCGGCGTTATCGTGAAACTGCTTCGGATGGCATTCGTGAATTTATCGAAGGATTCATGAGTGCAAAGCCTTGTCATGTATGTAAAGGCAAACGTCTGAAGAAAGAAATTTTGGCGGTGACGATCAACGAACAAAATATTTCGGACATTACCGATCTCTCGATTGGTGACTGTCAGCATTGGTTTGAAGAGATAAAATTGAGCGAAAAAGAAACAGCCATCGCCAATCTCATTTTAAAAGAGATTTGTAATCGGCTTGGATTCCTTGTAAATGTAGGCTTGGACTATTTGACGCTTAGCCGTGCAGCAGGCTCACTGTCTGGTGGGGAAGCACAGCGTATCCGGTTGGCCACTCAGATTGGTTCGAGCTTGATGGGTGTGTTGTACATTCTGGATGAGCCAAGTATTGGCCTGCATCAGCGGGATAATGATCGCCTCATCTCGACCCTTGCGCATATGCGTGACTTAGGGAATACGCTGATTGTTGTTGAGCATGATGAAGACACGATGATGGCAGCGGATTATATTATTGATATCGGACCGGGTGCGGGTATCCACGGTGGACAAGTTATGGCGCAAGGAACACCGGAAGAAATTATGAAGGATCCGAATTCCTTAACGGGTGATTATTTAAGTGGTCGTAAATTTATTCCGGTAACCGCTAAGCGTCGTGCTACTGATGATCGATGGATAGAAATCCGTGGGGCTAAGGAGAATAACCTGAAAAATGTGAATGTGAAGATTCCATTAGGTGTGTTTACAGCGGTGACAGGTGTTTCTGGTTCCGGTAAATCGTCGCTTATTAACGAGATTCTTTATAAGAGCTTGGCACGGCAACTGAATAAGGCTGTGAAGGTACGTCCGGGTCAGCACAAAGAAATTCGCGGCTTGGAAAATCTCGATAAAGTAATTGAAATCGACCAATCACCAATCGGGCGTACACCACGTTCTAACCCAGCAACCTATACGGGTGTATTTGACGACATTCGTGATCTGTTCTCGAAGACGAATGAGGCAAAGGTACGCGGTTTCCAAAAGGGACGCTTTAGCTTTAACGTAAAAGGCGGACGCTGTGAAGCTTGCCGCGGGGACGGAATTATCAAGATTGAGATGCACTTCTTGCCGGATGTCTATGTTCCTTGCGAAGTATGTAAGGGCAAGCGTTATAACCGGGAAACTCTGGAAGTGAAGTATAAAGGGAAAAACATCTCTGATGTGCTGGAGATGACGGTAGAGGATGCTACAGAATTCTTCGTGAATATCCCTCGTATCCATCGTAAAATGCAAACACTGATGGATGTTGGTCTTGGTTACATCAAGATTGGTCAGCCAGGTACCACATTATCCGGTGGTGAAGCGCAGCGCGTGAAATTGGCTTCCGAGCTATACCGCCGTAGTACCGGTAAGACCCTTTATATTTTGGATGAGCCGACAACAGGTCTGCATGTGGATGACATTGGTCGTTTACTAGAAGTGTTGCATCGCTTGGTGGATTCCGGAGAATCAGTTCTCGTCATTGAGCATAATTTGGACGTTATTAAAACCGCGGACTATCTCATCGATATGGGACCAGAGGGCGGCAGTGGCGGCGGAACTGTGCTGGCAACAGGAACACCAGAGAAGCTCATTACCGTTACGGAGTCTTACACAGGTAAGTATCTGAAGCCGGTTCTGATTCGTGATACAGAGCGTACCAAAGCCCTTATGCTTGAGACGGCAGAAACCGTCTAAGCTATAAATAGCTGGATAGTATAACTACTAAATGAAAAAGGTCACGGCAATTTGCCATGACCTTTTTGTTTGTTGTCCTTCCGAAATCATTATTTTGTGAAAAACAATTGATAGGTAAAATGCTAGTAGTCACCTGTAAATTAGAGCCATTATCCGTTCTGATGTGAGTGTTCTAGTAAACGTTATATGACTCCTATAAAAAGAAAACAAAATCATAGATGAGATAGGCATAAGTAGGGCATGTCCGTCGTAAGATTTAATGAGTAGTATGCTGTTGCTATTGGTATGCTTAATGGGTAATAGGATGCAATAGGCGAGTAATAGGAGAGCAATAGACGCAATGGTTCCTTGAAAAATTAATAACTAATTGTTATAGACTTAACTCTATCAAACGAATGTTTTATTAGATTAGGGAAAACCTCCCTAAAAATCTGAGTTTCTAGATCATAAAAGATGAAACCCGGTAAAAACTCCCTAATTATCAGGGAGTTACATTCTTTTAGCAGGATTTCTAATGATTTTTAAGGAGAAATTCCCTAAAAACCTCAAATTGATCTGATAATCGTACGATTTTAGGGAGGGTTTCCCTAATTCTTGAAAAACGTAGGATTTGAACGCAAGTGTGAAGTTCTATCTCTGAATTTTAAACTGAACTCCAAATTGATTCCTCAGTACTTTAAAAAGTACCTTCAAAAAAGTACCTTTAAAGCACTAACTGGTTTCCTCTTTGAACCTTCACGACGCATGCTATCTCTGGTTAGATTCACGTAATTTTTTGATCGAAAGCTAAACGTCAGTGACTAATATCATCATTTTTGCGGATTTTGCAGGGTTAAAATATATTTTTTGCGACAAATACATAATTTTTCTACAAAACCTATTGCATCGCCCAAATGGTAGCGATAACATAGAAGAGGATATGGGGAATACTGGATCTTGCTTGACAACATTTTTGAGGAGGTAAGGTAATGCTACTTGCAGAAGTTGCCGCGCAAGGACCGTCTAAATTTCATACCTTTGATGTTTTTATGATTTTATTCACGATCCTAATTTTGGTTGGAGTCGTTCGGTTACTGAGAGCTCCCCAGAAGAACAAGTTCGCCATTGCTTTCGGAGCGGTTAGTTTGTTGGTTTTTATAATCTCTGACTATGCCATGGTGATGCATTGGTTAAGTTAACGAAAGAATTTAATTGAACAGCTTTGCACCAAAAGACTCCTTTAACGCCGTGGGCGCATTGAAGGTGTCTTTTTTCAAATTATATAATGTAAAATTTATCCATGTGCAGAGAGAGGGTCTGGTGAAGGTTGATGAGGATTGGGGAGAAGCTGGTGAAGAAAGGATTGGGCCTGCTGTTATGTGGTGTGTTGCTGTCAGGAGTATGGAGTGAGTCGGTTTATGCGTTTGGTAGTACGACTAAGAAGGTTAGCACGGCGACGACAACCCAGAAAAACAAAATCAAAAATTCTACAGCAGCTGAAGACCCTGTCCCAGGGATTATTAGAAGTATCACCCCCTCCGTAGTGGGCATTATCGGCAAAGACGATAGTGGCGGGAATAGCGGACCGGATGATCGGTACAATCTGACGCATGGCTCTGGCATTATTGTGAAGTCGAACGGATGGATCGTAACCAATGCACATGTCATCAAGGATCTGCAGAATGCCTTGGTAGTGACGTCAGACTCCAAAACCTACAGCATTAAAGAAACATATCTCGATGAAGTTAGTGATTTGGCCCTGATCAAAATCAATGCAACCTCCCTTAAACCTGCAAAGTTTATTCCATCGACCAGCAAAACCGTTGTTGGTGAGAAGGTAGTGGCCATCGGAACACCGATTAACTTTTCTCTAAGGAATTCAGCGACGGTAGGGGTTATAAGTGGCCTTAACCGTGAAGTAGCTGCGGCTTATCGCCTGATCCAAAGTGATACAGCAATTAATCCCGGAAATAGCGGAGGCCCGCTAGTGAATATGAAGGGCGAAGTGCTGGGAATAAACAGCCTGAAATACTCAGCGGTGGGTGTGGAGAATATGGGCTTCTCTATACCGGCGGATACCGTGCAGTATATTATGAACCAGCTTTTTAAGTACGGTGAAGTAAAACACCCGAGTCTTGGACTGGAGTTAGAGCCGAGTTGGTCCTCGATTGTGGGCTTGCCAACGCTTGATCCACTTACCGTAACAAAAGTGATATCTGCTGAAGCACGCAAGGCGGGTGTTGCCGAAGACGATGTCTTGTACAGCATTGACGGCCACCGTGTGGTCTCACTAGTTGATATTAATGAATTGTTCAAAAGCTATTCTCCGGGTAAGACGGTACGATTGGTTATGCAAAGTGATGGGGATATTGTCGTCCGTAAGGTCGTGCTCACTCAGGGTGATCCCCTGTTAAGTGAAGACAGTTCTGGAACAGATGGGGACGAGCATACGGAAGAGTGATCAGGAAACTTGAGAGGGGGACGGTAAATGGGCTTTAAAGTTTTAACACAAGGATTGTGTGCGATGCTGGCTTTATTATTGCTATTTTTTATATTACCGATACAAACCGCACGGGCAGCAGAAACAGAGAAGCTACAGCTGAGTCTTAAAGTTGGCAGTACTTCAGCTACGGTGAATGGTAAGAAGGTGACTATCGAGCGGCCTTATATGGAGAACGGAACGGTTATGGTACCGCTCGGGGTTTTTAAAAAGACATTTGGCAGCAAGGTTTCCTTAGAAGGAAATGATATAGTGAAAGTAACGTACGGCTCTCATACAGGGTTAATGATGATTGGTAGTATTAGTGCCTGGAAGGATGAGACTAAAGTTAAACTCACCTCCGCTCCTCAGATGGTTTCAGGTGTGTTGATGGTGCCGCTGCGTTTTGTGGCCAGCATCCTGGGTGCAACTCTTTCCCAAGGTAACGGTGGAGAACTCGTCATTACCTTAGTTCCTGCAGATAATGAAGGCGATGTGCCAGTGGATACTGGTATTGATAGCGATGTGGGGAAGACGCAAATTGGGAACAGCTATTTTCGATGGACACTAAATTATCCGTCTGGATTGATTGCTGGAAATAGCGGTGGTGATGAGAGTGTGGCTACTTTCTCCAGTACGGACAATCTTTATTATTTGGAGATTCATGCAAGTGATCAGGCAGTTGCTGTTGATGCAGACGGGTTATTAGAACAACTAGTCCGGGAAGTCGAGTTAGGCGGTGAGCTGATATTAGATCAGGAGTCGTTTCCGAAAGCCTCTGTACCCTATGCACGATTGGTCAGTAAAGATTCCAGCGGAGCACTCTGGGAAAGCAGGCTGATCTATGTTGAAGGTAGACTTTACGAGATGTATTTGACCGATGAAAAAGCCACTCATTATAAAGACTTAGCCAAATATGCAGGATTGCTGGGCTCTTTTCGACCCTCTTTTGACACTAAGGATAACAAAATCCGTGATCTCTCTACCGTAAAGAATGGCTTAAGTGAAGCCTATAATGAGGACTATGGCATCTCACTACAGGTTCCTGCTGCTTGGACTAAGGATGACCAGCATTTCTATTATGAAAGCAAACAAGGAAGTCATTTGAGTGTGGCGATTACATCGGCGCCTGCTGGTTCTACACTAGAGAGCTGGGCTGAAGAGTTGAAGACAAAAAAGCAAGAGAACTTTGTATCGGACGCTTATGTTTTTAAGGACAGCATGAAGTCTGAAATCTCCGGCGTACCTGCGCAAATAAGTGAGACACAGCTGAGTTTTGGCAACGGTTGGACGACAGAATATCAGGCACTCGTGCTCAAGAACGGGTATCGGTATTATTTTGAATATGTGACACCTGCTGGACAAGAAGAAGATAAGGCCAAGTTTAAAGCCATTATATCCTCGATTGATATTGATTTTGATCACATGAAGGAGAACTTCGGCCGAATCGCTAGTGATGATTATAAGATAATCAAGAATAAAACGATAACCAAAGTATCCAAAAGATACGGCTATGCCATCGACATTCCACGTTTATGGACACCCAATCAAGATGTATTCGAGACACAACTGGTAGAGTATCGGTTCATCGGAGGACGTTTCCAGATCAACTCGAAACCTGAGGACTCATTCGATTATGCTGTAAATATGCTCAAAGATTCTTATCAGAATAAAAATAATGATCCTAAAGGTCCTCACATTGAAAGTATAGTGGAGTCTACCTTTGCTGGTGTTCCTGCTACGACCCTTACTGTGCATCAAATCAAAAATGGTGTTCCTCTCCGCAGTAAGCAAGTTGTTTTTGGCAAAAATGAGGTGGTCTACACGATTACTGTTACGCTGAATGATGCCAATGCTACTGCAGAACAGCAAGCTTTGTTGGATAAAACGCTCCAGTCGTTTCGGTTTACGGGGAATGAGTAGTTTAGGGATGTTTGGAGTTCTTTACTAACTAATAGTAGAGTGTAATTCAATTAGACGAGAACGTCCCTGTAGCCAAAATGGCGTGGGGCGTTCTTTTCTTTATATAAATGTTGGTAAACACATGGCGCTGAGATGTGATATTTGATACAATTATCAAGTTAATCAACTAGAAATGACCCGCCACATGGCGGTTTGGGAGGATATAAATGAAAGAGCAACAAATACGCAGAGAAGACGTGGAGCTATTGGCACCTGCAGGTGACTGGGACTGCATGCGTGCGGCGGTAGCGAACGGAGCGGATGCTATCTTTTTTGGCGTAGAGAAGTTTAATGCACGGGCGAGAGCGAACAACTTTCGCATGGACGAGCTGACGGAAATTATGGCGTTTTTGCATAGTTATGGTGTGAAGGGTTTCCTGACCTTTAATATACTGGTTTTTGAAAATGAATTGACGGATGCTAAAGAACTGATTGACGCTTGTGTAGATGCTGGTGTGGACGCAGTGATTGTCCAGGATTTAGGTTTGGTCAAAATGATTCGTGAAATCTCACCAGACTTCCCGATTCATGGATCGACACAGATGACGATTACTTCCCCGGAGGCGGTCGAGTTCACTAAGCCTTTCAGCTTGGAACGTGTGGTACTCGGTCGTGAGAACAATCTGAAACAAATTAAGACGATTGGGGAGCAAGCCCGTCTGCCGATGGAAGTATTTGTGCACGGTGCCTTGTGTGTGTCTTATTCAGGTCAATGTTTGACTTCCGAAATGTGGGGCGGACGTTCCGCGAACCGGGGAGAATGTGCTCAGGCTTGCCGTCTGCCTTATGATCTGATGGTGGATGGCGAAGTTAAACCAATGGGTGATGTGACTTATTTGCTCTCCCCTAAGGATTTGGCAGCTATTGATCTTATGCCTGAGCTGATCGAGGCGGGCGTAACTTCTTTTAAAATCGAAGGGCGTCTCAAGACCCCAGAATATGTTGCGAATGTAGTTAGTAAGTACCGTAAGGCAATTGATCGGTATTTTGATGGCGATATGTCCAAACCATCGAAGGAAGAAGTTCGTGAACTGCAACAAAGCTTCTCCCGCGGTTTCACGCATGGTTTCCTAGATGGAACGAACAATAAAAAGCTCGTAGACGGCACTTTCCCGAAAAGCCGGGGTGTATATCTCGGAACAGTTGAACAAATTCTTCGTGACGGCGTAGTCTGCCGTATTCATGCACCGCTTAAGCGCGGAGACGGAATCGTGTTTGATGCAGGGGATCCGACGAAAAAAGAAGAAGGTGGACGTGTTTACGATCTTCGTCGTAAAGGTGTGAAGCTCGAAGGTGAAGCAGGAGAAGGCTGGATC
The DNA here is from genome assembly GCF_002264385.1 of Paenibacillus sp. VTT E-133280. Classification (NCBI taxonomy): domain Bacteria; kingdom Bacillati; phylum Bacillota; class Bacilli; order Caryophanales; family Paenibacillaceae; genus Paenibacillus; species Paenibacillus sp. VTT E-133280. Next base: position 37,261 of record NZ_NFUX01000029.1, on the reverse strand, counting down.
ATCGACATCGTAGCGGGTCGTAATGATGTAGACCTGCGCCGTCTAAATGTTGGTGACCGCATTTGGAAGACGAATGACCCTGCGCTAGACAAGGCGCTACGTCAGACGTATGAGACTGAGAAGCCGTACCGGGTATTCCCGGTACATGTGCGAGTGCAAGGCTGCGTCGGCGAGAAGCTGACCACTTGGTGGACGGACGTTCAGAAGAACGTTACCGTCCGTGTGGACTCGGAGCTCGCGCTGGAAACCGCGCAAAAGCGTCCGATGGATACCGCGCTGCTGGAAGAACAATTCGGCCGCCTGGGCGGGACCGTGTTCCAGCTTGATGCGCTAGAGTCGCATCTGCAAGGCGACGTGATCGTCCCTATGCGCGAGCTGAACAGCATCCGCCGCCAAGCGGTGGAGCTGCTTGCGGGCGAGCGCCCGAAACCGCCCGTGTACGTGAAACGGGCGATCGAGGTCTACGGCGACGCTACCCGCAGGGGCGTCGCTCCGCAGCGCGCTGGTGAAGCGGAGCTCACCGCGCTGTGCCGCAGCCTGCCGCAGGTGCAGGCTGCGCTCGAGGCCGGCGTGAGAAATATCTACGCCGACTTCGAGTTTATCAAGCAGTTCCCGGCAGCGGTAGATGCGGTACGGGCTGCAGGGGCCAGCATCGCGCTGGCCACGCCGCGCATTCATATGCCGGGCGAGAACGGCTACCACGCCAATATCCTGCGCTTGCAGCCTGATGCCGTGTTAGTACGCAACACAGGCGCGCTGTATTATTACCTGCGCCGCCGCCAAGAGCAGCCTGATGCCGTGCATCCACGCCTGATCGGCGATTTCTCACTGAATATCGCCAATCATAAGGCAGTAGACCTGTTCCTGGAGGCAGGCTGTGACATGGTAACACCATCCTATGACTTGAACATTCAACAGATGGTTGACCTGCTTGAGCACAGCGATACTTCTCGTATGGAGATCGTAATCCATCAGCATTTGCCGATGTTCCATACAGAGCACTGTGTATACTGTACCTTCATGAGTGAAGGCACAGACTTTACGAACTGTGGCCGTCCGTGTGAAGAGCATCGCGCTTCCCTGCAAGACCGTATTGGAATGTCACATCCAGTTCGTGTGGATGAAGGCTGCCGTAATACCGTTTATAACGCAGTTGAGCAATCTGGTGCGGAGTATTTGAACAATTTCCGTGATCTAGGCGTATCCTCGTACCGCGTGGAGTTCCTGGAAGAGACACCAGAGCAAGTTGCTGAAGTAATTAGTCTCTATAGCCGCGCCCTACGTGGTGAGATCTCTGGTACGCAGGTATGGAAGAGCTTGAAGGCTACCAACCAGCTGGGGGTTACACGGGGGCAATTGGTTAACGCGAAGTAATAAGGGTTAAAGGAATAGGGCTAGGTGACTACCAGAGGATGCTGGAGTTGCTTGGCCCTTTTTTATTGATACGATCTCGTCCTCCTAATGATTTGCATATACTAGATAATATAGTGAGTGTTAGAAAAGTGTTTGAACTTACGATGAACGCTTTATAATTCCTTCTCCCCGGGTCTGATTGGAATTGATATACAAAAATAACAAACTCTCTGACATTAGTCCGCTATAACTGCTATAATTGAAGGAAGTATGTAATTTTACTATACAGAGTATTTTAGATGGAAGAGTAACCGACAGAAGGAGTTAATGTGATGAAGATCCGTAAAGCCATTATCCCCGCTGCAGGTCTTGGTACCCGTTTTTTGCCTGCAACCAAAGCAATGCCTAAAGAAATGTTACCAATAGTAGATAAACCGACGATCCAATATATTGTCGAAGAAGCAGTTGCTTCCGGAATCGAGGATATTATTATCGTGACGGGTAAAGGTAAACGTGCGATTGAAGACCACTTTGATAATTCTTTTGAACTGGAATTTAACTTAGCTGAGAAGCAGAAGTGGGAACTTCTTGAATCCGTTCGTAAATCCTCTGAGATGGCTGATATCCATTACATTCGCCAAAAAGAACCAAGAGGTCTCGGTCACGCGATTTGGTGTGCACGTAAATTCATTGGAAATGAGCCATTTGCTGTTCTGCTAGGTGATGATATTGTTGAGTCGGAGAAACCCTGTCTCAAACAGATGATGGAAGTATATGAGCAGTACAAATCCTCTATTGTAGGTGTCCAACCTGTGCCTTGGGAAGAAGTTTCCCGCTATGGATTGGTGGATGGAACTGAGTTGGCTGAGCGGGTCTATAAGGCCAATCGCCTTGTAGAGAAGCCGAAGAGAGAAGATGCTCCTTCTAATCTAGCGATTCTAGGAAGATATATCCTGACTCCACGCATCTTTGATATGCTTGGTGAGCAGCAGGTAGGTGTAGGTGGAGAAATCCAGCTGACGGATGCCATTTCCCGCTTAAGTGAAGTGGAGCGGATTATAGCTTATGACTTTGAAGGCAAACGCCATGATGTTGGTGAGAAGATGGGCTTCATTCAGACCACTATTCATTATGCACTTCAGCATGAAGAGCTTAAAGATGACTTACTTCGCTATATGAAAGAGCTTGTAGATAGCGAAGTTGCTAAGGCTGGATTATAGGTAGGACTTATATTATCGAAAAAAGTGCGCCACTGTTGTTACAGTGGCGCACTTTTATGATTTCTTTCTTTTTTAAAATTGTGAATTTGCGATGGCTTCGATCTGTGCTGCTTCCGCAGGATCAGCTGCGATCAGCTTATCATAAATTGTTTGATCTTCATTGTTTGATTTCTTCAATGTAGCAAGATACCAGCGAGCAATTTCACGATTGGTTGCATCTGTAAAATCTTGGCTTAAGGCCGGTTTCAAGATGGAGACTGCATTTTGTAGCTGTCCAGACATATAATGCATTTTTCCTACCTTCAGTTTCACATCTGGAGCAAGAGTCTTGGAAAGTTCATTATCCGCAAGTACCTGATTGTAGGCCAATAGCCCAACGGCAAAGCCAGCTTTCATATTTTCTAATCTATCTTCATTATCTTGTTGTGCGTAAGCCGCTTGTCCTAAATCAAAAGAACGGCTGATGAGTGAACTGTACCAATCAATATTCCATGGAGTTTCACTATTCATAATATCCGTGTAATTAGGATCCGAATTAAGCTTCAGAGTTGTCTTGGCTGCATCCTCTTGTCCGGATAAAAGTTGCATTTTGCCAACGTTTAAAGCGATAGTTGGCGTTACTGAGAAAGGACGCCCTTGCAGTTGTTCTGGTGGAAGGGTCTTCAGATGTTCTATTCCAGCAAGAACATGATTATATGCTTCTTGAGCTTCATTGAAATACGCTTGTTTCTTTGTCTCATCCTTTTGATTAAGTGCTTGTTGACCTAATGCAAGGGAACGGCTGATGAGAGTATCATACCAACTAATATCCCAGTTGAACTTATCAGCATTATCACGGTAAACACCGTATGCAAGATCATTTTGACCTTTTAGGTCATAATAGGTTACTAATTGAGTTAAAATATTTTTGTTGTATGGCTCGTCCTCTAGTGCTCGTGTCAGTACACTATAAGCCTCATTTAGAAATTGTTCATCCTGATTCTGCTTGAAGACCTGTAGATCTAACGAGGATAGGTACAAGACTGATTCTGGATGACCTGGACGTGTTTTTAAAGCCTCAGTTAATGGTTTCTTAATTTCCTCGTAAGAATTACTAACCCCGATTAGATTTTTACCCTTTAGGGCTGCATTACTGGAACCAATATAGCTAATCGAGAGGAATATCAAGAATACAGTTCCTACTGTGAGAACAGCGGAATATCCAAGCCGCAAACCAGTTTTATTCCAACTTTTACGTAGCTTTTTACTATCCATGACAACTGCCATTCCCGCCAGTCCAAGGAAGACGAGTATTCCCATAAAGGCATAACTCATATTGAAGTCTAGTAGACTGTGCACAAGAATAGATAGAGCAATAATTAGATAAAAGAAGCCATTCTCAAAATCATTTTTATCCCGTTTCATATACCCACGGATATATTTATAGAAAATATACAAAATGAATCCCATAAATACGATGAAACCAAGGATCCCAACTTCTATTAAATATTGTAAAAAGAAGTTATGCACCTGTCGGCTAGTGTAAGGGTTGTTTTGATAGTGCTCATATAATGAGGACCATCCACCACCACCAGCACCAAGAATCGGATAATCCTTAACTACCTTCATCGCATCTTTATAAAAAGTAATCCGCTCAAGAACACTATGTTGCTGGAAGTTGATGTTCTCAAGACGAGTTGCCATATTGCTAGGTAAGATATTTTTTGCGCTTGTACCTATTAGAAGGAAAGCTACAATTCCGACGAGTGCAACAGAACCAAGTGGAATCCATAGACCTGTCAGTTTACGCGACGACCAATTGCTAAGCTTCTTCTCTAGCCAAGGAGCAACAAACCTCTGAATGACCCAAGATACTAAAGCTACAGCCAGTGAAGCTCCAAGCAGATATCCCCAACCTTTCAAGGCGCCGGAAGAAGTGAAATTAGTATTTAATTCTAATCCTAGGTTAGTCACTGGAGTCGTAATGAGTAACGAAGCAATACCAGCGACACCAAGATGAACAATCCAGAGAATTTGCTGTGCAGGTTTCAGGAATAGCAGCAGCAATATAAATACGACAGGTAGCAATACAAGACCACCACGAGATAATGTTAATAAAACTGATACAATGATGGGAACTAACATAAAGCTATGTGTGACCGTTCCATACCATTTTTTAGAGCGAATAAGAGCAAATATAGCTACAAATAGAAAGGCCATCAAGAACGCTGCGTAGGTATTTGCATATTGAAAGATCGAAGTCAGACGAAGTCCGTTAGAGTCCTTCATTACTGCATCTAAGTAGATATTATTTCTTACGGTGTTTGAGAACCAACCCACTAGAGCTCCCGCTAGTTTGTTACTCCCCAACCAATTTAGTAGTCCAAACCCTACTATGAAATAAGCAATTGCTAGAATAGCATTTTGAATGACAACATTTACTTGCTTTTGCTTCAAGAGATAAAAGGCTATAATGAAGACTGCAACATACATGCTCTGAATAAACAACATATTCATCGCCATATAATGCGAAACTGCGACAAACAATGATAGAGCATAAGTCAGAGGCAGTAATATTGAAGCTGAAGCTACTAAGTCCCTCTGTTCATCTAGTTTGAATTTTTTGTAGTATAAGCCAACGCAGACTAGCAGCAAAAGTCCACTTACTAGTGCTGACACATATATAGGCTTCTCGAAGTCTAACTGCTGTCCGTTAAATAATCCCACTTGAAATGGGGCCCAACATAAAAATAAAATAAAAGTAACAACCAAGGCCCATATCGGACTTGCTGTCTTTTCAACATTTCTCGACTGAGCGGCGTTTTTACCGTATACTGGTTTCGACACGTTATAATCTCCTTTTCCTGTAGGTACGACAATATTTTAGCATAATCATAACTTCTATTACTACTAATACGAAATGAATAAGTGAGATGAGATAAAATATTGTTTTTTTACCATTTATGAATTTTTATACCATCTACCTTAATTTAGTTAGATAGAACGGTGTGTCTTCAAATATAGTTAGCTTTAAAATTAGAAAAAAATCAAAATTTTCCTGATAATTGAAGGGGTATACGAATGAAATTCAGAAAAATAATACTTGCAGTAATGGGGCTTATCTTAGTGGTCTTATTCTTTAATATGTTTACTGCATATCAAAAAAATGAAACCAAATTAACTCTTGAGGTTCAACTGAATTCTAACCAGCCTGATGATTACCAACTATTTTATATTCTGAATAAGGATCAGGAATGGACAGAAGAACAATCACTTCATCAAAACTATGAGCAAAAAGGAGACTGGGTAAATCTCAAGTATGATTTACCTAAGAATATATACTCCCTTAGATTAGATATGGGGAATCAAAAGGCTATAGTTAAGATTAAAGATGTTACGTTAAAAGGTAACTCAAGTGTAAACATCTCACTTAATGAACTAATAACTCAAGAGCATGGAGTGAAAATAACAAGCCAGAAAGAAAAACAGATAGAAAAACAGATAGAAAAACAGATAGAACTACAAGTACTTGATTCAGATCCGTTTGTGGTTTTAGATATTAAAGCACATCGGGATGCCGCAATAGAGGGAAATAGTTTTCTGAATATTGCATTGGTCTCATTAAGTAGTGTGGTTGCAACTTTAATTAGTCTGTATGTTATTAACTCCATTAAAGAAATTTATAAATTTATGAAAGAGATATTTATGGGGAGAAAGCTGATTTTCAGCTTAGCTAAAAATGATTTTAAAACTAAATATGCGTCATCCTATTTGGGGATAGTCTGGGGGTTCATTCAACCACTACTAACCATTGTAACTTACTGGTTTGTATTTCAGGTAGGGTTACGAAGTGGTAGTGTATCGGATGTTCCATTTATTTTGTGGTTTATAGTTGCCATAATCCCATGGTTTTTCTTCTCAGAGGCTCTATCTAGTGCTACAAATGTGTACACAGAGTATAGTTATCTTGTCAAGAAGGTTGTATTTAAGATTGAACTTCTTCCTATAGTAAAGATTATATCTGCTTTATTCGTACATTTATTTTTCATTTTATTTATATTTGTTATGTATACAGGATATGGATATTACCCTGATTCATACAGTTTTCAGATGTTATATTATTTAATTTGTACAATCATGCTTGTCTTTTCGGTATCGCTAGTCACATCTGCAATTGTGTTGTTTTTTAAAGATTTAAATCAAATTATAATAATAATTTTGCAAATAGGTTTCTGGTTCACACCTATTGGATGGTCATACACTATGCTACCGAATTTTTGGAGTAATGTTTTTAAATTAAATCCAATGTTTTATATTGTAGAGGGCTATAGAGATACTTTTATTTATGGGGTTTCCTTTATAGAACATCCCTACTATACTCTTTATTTTTGGATGTTCTGCTTAACTGCACTTGTAGTTGGAATTAAGAGCTTGAAAAAGTTAAAGCCTCATTTTGCAGATGTAATATAAAGTTGTAAAGGTGGAGTGAAGTTTTGAATGAGATAATCGAAATTCAAGATGTTGTAAAATCTTATAAATTATACGATAAACCCATAGACCGCCTGAAAGAGGCACTATCCATATCTCATAAAACTTATCACAAAGAATTCAAAGCTCTTAACGGTATCTCGTTTAATGTTGAGAAGGGAGATGCTCTCGGGATTCTAGGTAAAAATGGATCAGGTAAATCAACACTGTTGAAGTTAATAACTGGAGTCTTATCTCCTTCAAGTGGGTCTATACAAGTAAAGGGGAAGATATCTGCAATTTTGGAGTTAGGAGCTGGATTTAATCCGGAGTACAGTGGTAAAGAGAATGTGTACTTAAATGGTCTGATGATGGGCTTCAGTCGTGAAGAAATTGACATCAAAATGAATGATATAATTGAATTTGCTGATATTGGTGAATTTATTGAGCAACCTGTAAAAATTTACTCTAGCGGTATGTTTGCGAGGTTGGCTTTTGCTGTTTCTATTAATGTAGAGCCTGATATACTAATTGTTGATGAAGCCCTTGCTGTTGGAGATGTACGTTTTCAAACGAAATGTATTGATAAAATGAAAGAGTTGAAGAGTAAGGGGACAACAATATTGTTTGTATCCCATGCAACTGAGCAAGTGAAGAGATTCTGTAATAAAGCAGTATGGCTTAAGGATGGTATAGTGCAAGCATCAGGCGAATCATCTGAAATTGCTGATCTATATGAAGATTTCATGAAATATAATACTGAACATAGTACGGAAACCGTGATTAACAATGAAAATGAGCCAATCCCAGTCGTGCAACAAGATGATTTTATTAGACCAACCAATCCCGATGTATTAGCGTCGATTACAAAAGTAGAACTAAACAAGAATAACTTTAAGACTTTTGATGAGCTAATAGTGGAAGTTGAATATGAAGTCTATGAAGATGTCATAGAAGACTTATTATTGGGTGTAGCGATTTATACCCCGGATCGAGAATATATATTCGGGCCAAATACACACTTGGAAAAAATTGATATTCCGAATAAATTAGGTAGACATAGAGTTAAATATATTATATCTAGTTTACCGTTACTTGGTGGGACTTTCTGTATAGATGTAGGGATATTCAACAATGAAGGAATAGTATGTCTACACTATAAAGAGAATATTGTGGACTTTATTATAACAAATAAATATATCTCTGAAGGGCTAATATATATGAACCATAGATGGGAAGTGTCAAAATGAAAAACACTCTCTTTGATCAGTATCAAAGATATAATAATATTCGGAAAATTATTAATGAAATGCGATGTGGAGATGAAAGTTTCCGTATTCTTGAAGTTGGTGCTAATGAACATCGTAACTTAGAAAATTTCTTGCCTATAGATAAGATAACCTATTTAGATATTCAACTACCGGAAGAACTACAACATGATCCGAATTATATTCTCGGCGATGCAACAAATATGGAATTCCCAGATGATGAGTATGATGTAATTGTTGCATTGGATGTATTTGAACATATCCCGTTGGAAAAGCGAAATCAATTCATTGATGAATTATATCGTGTGAGTTCACAAGTGTGTATTATTACTGCGCCTTTTCATTCAGAACAATCTATAGATGCGGAATCAAGAGTGAATTCAGTCTATAAGAGTTTATTTAAAAAGAATTTTATATGGTTAGAAGAACATATGGACAATGGACTTCCTAATAAGGACTCTCTTAAAGAATATCTCGAATTAAAAAATATAAAATATATGATGATTGGACATGGAAGAATAAGTATTTGGGAAAAGTTGATGGGGATTCACTTTTTTGCCGCGAAGAACCCTGAATTGGCTGTCTATCGCCAAGAAATTGATAGATTTTATAACTCCCATATATTTGATCATGATTATACAGAAGATTCCTATAGAAAAGTTGTTATTTTAGAAAAAGGAAGAAATCTAAACTTATCATTTAAGACATCTTCAGAAATTCCTTCAGAAACATTGCAAACGTTAGAAATGATGGAACACACATTTTATAATCTTTGCTCAATGATAGGTGGAGATAAAGAAGGGGATTTATGTGTAGATAAAGTTCAGATCTTTATAGATTCTGGAGCTGGTTTTACAGAGTCAGATAGTGAGAATTTTCAATTTAACGATAAAGAATTAATGAAGTTTATTACAGTCGATCTTCGTGATTTTGAAGTGATTAAAAGTATTAGAATAGATCCTTCAGATTACTGTGGCTTTTACAAAATTGATAATCTCAGACTTATTGGGGCTAATAATGATACTGAGATAAAATATCAAGTGTCAGGTAATTTTGATATTAAAAAATCTAATGTTTATTTGTTTGAAAAAGATGATCCAAATATAATATTGAATTTTGAATCTGAAGTGGATATAGTGCGCATTGAATTCTATATATCGAAATTATCTATAACTGAGATTGTGAATCAATATGTGAGTATGTCAGTTAGTAAAGAAAATGAAATTACGTCTATAAATAGTGAATATAAGCAGCAATTAGAGATGAAAGAAGCGAATGAACAAGTATTGAAAAAAGAAAACGAAAATTATCAAAGAATGAATGAAACTCTCGTTGATGATTTAGCGGATAAAGGTAGGTTAAATGAAAAATTAAATGATGAAATTGAGCATCTAAGAGCAGCAAATATCTTATATGAAACAGAAAAACAAAAGTTGATTCAGGAACTGGAAATAAAAGAACATGAGTTAAGTAGTATTTATAAATCCAAAGCTTGGAAATTAGTTATTAAGGCAAGAAAAGTATTAGGGAAATAACAATAACAGAAGCGAATTTAGGAGGATTGTATTGAAGATTACAGACATAATTAGTCGAATTTTGACAGCAATTGCGGGTGTATTTGGTTTTAGAACAAACTTGAAACCCCTTCCCATATCTGATTTGAAAAAAGTAAATGGAACATGGATTTCATTAGGTACAGATCCAGCATTTATTTTGGACGGGAAGTTTTATTGCGGCTGGAACATCATATCTTGGAATTCAGTGAGCAGCGATAGTATTCCAGTTAAACTATATTGGGATGATGGTGCGGGGTTTTCGGAAGAAAAAACTATGAATTTGGCTTCCATTTCTGCAGGTGATAGTAAGTATAAAAGTGTTTTCCACATCCCCATTGGCGTTAAAAAATTGAGACTAGATCCAGGCGATAGGGAATTTGAGTTTAAAATGGAAAAGGTAATGATTAAAAAAACAATGAAACACTATCTGATTTTAAAATCAATTCTGAATATTTTAAAACAACGTGGACTTAACATAAAAACAATCAAAATATTATTGCACAAAGCTTTAACTGTTTATAAAGCCCAAGGGTTAGCGGGTTTGAAACAAAAAATTAAAATTGTACAAGAAAATAAACTAGATACTAGTAATAGTTATCAAGTGTGGCTTACTCGAAATGCTATTACATCAAGTGCTTATCAAGAGGCTAATGAAAGCATGAAGGGTTTTAATTATAATCCATTAATATCAGTCATTCTTCCAGTCTATAATGTGGATGAAGTATGGCTAAGAAAATGTATTGACTCAGTAATAGGTCAGATTTATACAAACTGGGAATTGTGTATTTCAGATGATGCCTCACCTAAAATGCATATTAAAAATGTGTTAAAAGAATATGAAGAGCAAGATGCAAGGATAAAAGTTGTATTTAGGAAGACAAATGGTCATATCTCAGAAAATTCCAACTCAGCTCTTCAAGTAGCAACTGGAGAATTTATCGCATTGTTAGATCATGATGATGAATTAGCTTCAACGGCATTATTTGAGGTGGTGAAACTATTAAATACATATCCCGACGCTGATATGATTTATACAGATGAAGATAAAATAGGAGTTAATGGCGAGAGACATTCTCCATATTTTAAACCGGATTGGTCACCTGACCTGATTCTTTCTCATATGTATACGTGTCATTTAGGTATTTATCGGAAGGAAATCGTAGATCAGTTAGGTGGATTTAGAAAAGGTTATGAGGGCAGTCAAGATTACGATTTAGTATTAAGGTTTACAGAATTAACTGAGCGCATACATCACTTGCCAAAAATCCTCTATCATTGGAGATCGATACCTGAATCTACAGCTTCTGGATCTGGCGCTAAGAATTATACACACTTCGCTGGAGTAAGAGCATTAGAAGATACGCTTAAAAGAAGAGGGATAGATGGTAAAGTTCAAGAAATTGATGGTTATCCTAACATGTATCGAGTACATTACAATTTAAGAGATGAACCTCTTGTTTCAATTATTATCCCTACTAAGGATGGAAGTGGGATTCTAGATCTTTGCTTAGAATCTATTGTTAGTAAAACGAATTATAGTAACTATGAAATAATAATTGTAGATAATGGAAGTAAAGAAGATGGAACGTTTTCCTTATTTCGGAAGTGGGAAGAACGTTTAAATGAGAAGCTTAGCATAATTCCTTTGGACATCCCATTTAATTACTCGAAGATTAATAATGTTGCTGTCCAAGCATCTAAAGGTTCTTTTATATTGCTACTTAATAATGATATTGAAATTATAAGTCCGAATTGGCTAGAGGAAATGGTGGGTTACACTCTTAGACCTAATACTGGAGCGGTTGGAGCCAAGCTATATTACCCAGATCGCACTATACAGCATTCAGGTGTAATTATGGGGCTTGGTGGAGTCGCTGGACACGCTTTTAGAACCTGTAACGAATTCGATCCAGGATATTTTGGTAAGTTGTTAACAAATCGTAATTGTTCAGTGGTAACAGCTGCGTGTTTAATGGTAAGAAAAGAAGTATTTAATGAAGTTGGGGGACTGGAAGAAGATCTTTCCGTAGCGTTCAACGATGTGGATTTTTGTCTTAAATTAATTGATAAAGGATATTATAATGTTTGCTTAAATAATGTGAGCTTATTTCATCATGAATCAAAAACTAGAGGTGCTGAAGATACAACTGAGAAAAAGGCGAGGTTTATGCAAGAAATTGAATACATGCTAGAAAAATGGCCTGAGTTTATTAAGGCAGATCCATATTATAATATAAATCTTTCGTTAGAGAGTGATAAGTCCTATTCATTAAAAGTCTAGAGATATATGATATTTTTGGTATTAAGTTGGTACAAAGGAGATAGAGTAATGAGGTCTTTAAAAAGAGGTTCATTAGAAATGAGTGAAGAATTTCAAACATTTTTTTCTTATTTAAAAAGTAATAAGTTACTTTGTATTTTTATATTTTTTGTTGCTCTATTTGCTTACGGATTTCCATTAACACACTATACACTTTCTATTGATGAAGAGAACGCCTTATTTCGGGTTGGAGATGCTATTACTGTTTGGAGTATGCAGGGGCGTTTTGGAATATCAATACTAAAGACTTTATTTTTTAGTGGGCAAACTAATTCTATTACAAGTACTTTTTTATCTGTATCGGCACTCAGCTTTACTAGTCTGATATGGGCTTATGCATTTAGTAGTTTGAATACTAGTAAAAACAAAACAAAGTTTGATTTTGGTGGATTAATAGTAGCTTTATTATTCTTAAGCTTTCCGGCCCATTCAGAAAATATAGGGTTTTCTATAATGAGTTTTGAACTGGGAGTTGGTTGGATATTTGTTTCAATGGCTACGTTACTCATTGCTAAATGGGCAATTTTTAAAAAAGATAAATATTATATGATGATGGGTCTACTATTATTAATTTTATCAATTTCTATATACCAAGCTTTTTTGCCAGTTTTTATATGTGGAGTAATTTTAATTACATTGATAAATTTAGTATCTTTGCATAAAGAAAATATCAATGCTGTTTTCAAAGATTATCTATTAATAATCTTGAAATATTTAACTGTTACAGTGGTTAGTCTTATAATTTATAAGATTATTGATACAGTGATTTCATTATATATTCCCAAGACTGATTATGTTGAAGGTTTTTTTCTTTGGGGGAAAGAGACTCCGAGTATTATAATAAGAAACTTGCTCGGCAACATTAAAGGAATTGTTATGGGAGATGTCATTCATGGTGGTAATATTATATTACCAAGTATGATTGTTAGTATCTTGCTTTTGTTATTCTTTTTCTGTAAAGCTTTGATACGTTCTGAAGTAAGAAGAACCGATTGGATAATTGTTTTATTATTCCTTGTGTTTATCATCTCACCATTTTTGATGTCTATTTTGTTAGGATCTCCAATGCCAATTAGGGCAAGTTTTGCTATAGTGTTATTTATCTCAGCAAGTTGGTACTTACTTTATATAATAATAGATAGAAAAATTTATAAGATTGTAATTATATCCTTTACGATAATTACCGTTTTCTATCAATCTCAGTCAATGGCTCAACTGTTTTATAGCGATTATAATAGATATCAAGAAGATGTGAAAATAGCCAATCAAATTGGATATAGAATAATGGATCTTGACTTGGGAGAAACACCGCCATACCCAGTTGTTTATCTGGGTATGCATGTGCAACCAATAAGGGCAAATGTTATTAAACAAGAGGTATTAGGGTTTTCTTTTTTTGAATGGGATGGAGGAAATTACAATAGAATTGGTAATTTTATGAAATCTGTAGGATATGATTATTTGGATCCAACGGAAGAACAAAGAGAAAAGGCCTTGAAAATCGCGGATTCTATGCCTATCTGGCCACATAAAGGCTCCGTGGCGTTAAAAAATGATCTTATAATTGTCAATCTCTCAGAAAATCCTGACAAGTATAAGCTGAATTTACATTATGATGACTCGAAAATCCAAAAAGAAATGATTTCCGATTTGAATATTACTGAAAAAGTAGAATATTATAATGATCTAGAAATAGAGAAGGCTGATAGTAGTGAACTTATTTTAAAGGCAGGTAAATTAGATCCCTATGTTTCCATATCGCTTGGTCATAAACTTGAGAAGGATTCTTATAGTTACATTTCTTTCGAGATAAATTCTAGTGTTGATGGAGATATGCAATTATTCTTACTTCAGGAGAATGATAATTACAGCGAAAAGTACAGTGGGATTATTGAATTGAAGAAAGGGATAAATAGGATTTATTGTGATAGGAATCAATTGATGAATAATCTTATATCAATTCGGATAGATCCACCTGCTCAGTCAACTTTTGAAGTGAAGAAAATTAGTTTTTTTAAATGATTAGTAGCAACAACATGAATTAATTAATAATTACAAGAATTGAAATATGAGAGGGTATGATAAGTATGGAAAGTGAAGCCCTAGAAAGCTCTATCATTGAAAGTACCATGCTAGGTGATGAAAGAGGGCATTTAACTGTCATTGAGGCAGAGAATACAATTCCTTTTGATATTAAGAGGGTGTTTTATATTTATGGAACTTTATCCAATATACGCCGAGGATATCACGCTCATTATAAAACTAGACAAGCTTTAATAAGCGTATCAGGAAGCTGTAAAGTTTATTTGGATAATACGAAAAGAAAAACGGATATATTATTAGATTCTCCTACCAAAGTTCTCGTTCTTGAACCAAATGATTGGCATGAAATGTATGATTTTTCATCTGATTGTGTATTACTCGTTCTCGCTTCCCACTTATATGATTCAGCAGATTATATCCGTGACTATGACAAATTTGTAGAGGTGTATGGGGGATGAAACATTTTTTTACACATTCGCAGGCTATTGTCGAATCAGAGCAAATTGGTGAGGACACTCGAATTTGGGCATTTGCACATATCTTACCGAATGCGGTGATTGGCTCGAACTGTAATATTAACGATCATACCTTCATCGAAAATGATGTAATCTTGGGCGATAATGTTACTGTTAAATCAGGAGTGTATATTTGGGATGGTGTTAGAATAGAAAATAATGTTTTTATTGGTCCGAATGTTACTTTTACTAATGATTTGAGACCTCGTTCCAAACAGTACCCAACTGAATTTTTGAAGACTGTGCTTGAGGAATGGGTTTCAATAGGTGCAAACGCAACAATTATAGCAGGGAATACAATTGGTAAGTACGCTATGATTGGAGCAGGATCTTTAGTGACTAAAAACATTCCAAACAATACGTTATGGTATGGTAATCCAGCAAAATTCAAAGGATATATTTGTAATTGTGGAGAGAAACTCAGTAATGAATTGTTGTGTTCTGCTTGTAATAAACAATACTTACTGGAAGATGAAGTTATAGTTGAGCAACATTAAATTTATGAAATAGGTGAACAAAACATGATCCCTTTCCTCGATCTGAAGAAAATCAATCTACGTCATGAAGAAGCGATATTAAATAGTGTTCGTAAAGTTCTACACTCAGGATGGTATATAATGGGTGATGAAGTTAAATTTTTTGAATCGGAATTTGCTGATTATTGTGGCACCAAATTTGCTCTGGGAGTAGCTAATGGATTAGATGCTCTGGAATTAATAATTAGAGCTTATGATATCGGTCCTGGAGACGAAATTATTGTGCCTTCGAATACCTATATTGCGTCTATATTATCCATATCCGCTAATGGTGCAATACCAGTGTTAGTCGAACCTAACTTACTAACATATAACCTAGACCCTGAAAAAATTGAAGAAAGTATTACTCCTAATACAAAGGCAATTCTAGTTGTTCACCTCTATGGTCAAGCGTGTAATATGACGCCAATTAAGAGTATTGCAGAAAAATACAACCTGAAGATAATCGAAGATTGTGCGCAGGCTCACGGTGCTGTTTATGCTGATAGAAAGGTGGGAAACTTGGGAGATGCTGCAGCATTCAGTTTTTATCCTGGTAAAAATCTTGGGGCCTTAGGAGATGCAGGTGCCATCACTACTAATGATGAGAACCTATATACAAATCTTCATGCTTTAAGAAACTATGGATCACATAAAAAATATGAAAATATTTTTAAAGGTTATAATAGCAGATTAGATGAATTTCAAGCACCAATTTTGAGTGAGAAATTAAAATTTCTAGATCAAGATAACAGTCAAAGAAGAACTATCGCATCATATTACTTGAATAATATCAATAATGAAAATCTTGTATTGCCATTTGTTGAGGAGAAATCGGAATCACATGTTTGGCATGTATTTGTAGTTAGAACGTCCTATAGAACTGATTTTATTAACTATATGACCCAAAAGGGTATTCAAACTATGATTCACTACCCTATTCCGCCTCATAAACAGGAAGCATATAAAGAATGGAATGAACTATCTTTCCCTATCTCTGAAAAAATCCATTCGGAAATTGTTAGCCTCCCAATAAGTCCGGTAATGGATTTAGAAGATGTGAAGAAAGTTGTGGAGGTTGTGAATGATTTCAGAACGTATTAAATTATCTATTGTCGTCCCTATATACTTTAATGAGTTAAACATTCCACATACTATCCCACGATTGCAGAAATTAGAGACTATTATACCCAATTGTGATTTTGAATTTGTTTTTGTCGATGATGGTTCAAAAGACAACTCATTTTCTTTATTGATGGAAGCTAAAGAACAAGATTCCCGGATTAAAGTTATTAAGTTAAGTCGTAACTTTGGCTCGATGTCGGCTATACAGGCGGGCTTAAGATATACTACTGGTGATTGTGTCGGTATTATAGCTGCTGATTTACAAGACCCTCCTGAAATGTTTAAAGAGATGGTAGAACATTGGAGAACAGGTATAAAAGTTGTACTTGGAACAAGAGCAGATAGAGAAGAGTCCTTCTCTCAGAAGATGTTTTCAAATACCTATTATTTTTTATTGGAAAAATTCGCATTAAAGGGATATCCGAAAGGCGGATTTGATTTCTTATTAATTGATAGACAGGTTGTACAAGAAGTGTTGGAGATTCAAGAGAAGAATACGAGTGTTATGAGTCTCATTTATTGGCTTGGACATGATCAAGTACAAATTCCTTATGTGAGGCAAGAAAGAAAACTGGGCAAATCTAGGTGGACACTTGCTAAGAAAGTAAAGCTTTTTATTGATTCATTTGTAAGTTTTTCATACACACCTATTCGTTTCATGTCATTCATTGGATTTGTTACAGCTTTTCTGAGTTTTCTATATGGAGTTTTTGTTATAATTAGTACTGTCTTTGGTATCATTGAGTTACAAGGATGGACTACAATTATAGCTCTTATTACTTTTTTATTAGGGATTATAATGATTATGTTAGGAATTATAGGTGAATATCTTTGGAGGATATTAGATGAAAGTAGAGAAAGACCATCCTACGTTGTTGACCAAACTTTTGAGTAAACAATTTTTGAAATTTGTCATTAGCGGAGGAATAAATACATTAGCAACATATCTGGTCTATTTACTCCTTCTTGGATTCCTTAGTTATTCTATGTCTTATACAATTTCTTATATTTCTGGAATATTTCTTTCCTATTATTTGAATACAGTTTTTGTATTTAAAGAAAAGGTTTTATTTAGAAAGTTTCTTAAGTTTCCGATCGTATATCTGGTACAGTATTTAATTAATTTGTTTATGTTGTATGTTTTAGTTGAGCATTTAAATCTATCGAAACAAATCGTACCCTTAATAGTTATTGTAGTGACAATTCCGATTACCTACACACTTTCTAAACTTATTATTAAAAGTAAATGAATGGAGGCAATATAATGAAAGGCATAATTCTAGCAGGTGGTACAGGTTCACGCTTATATCCATTAACAAAGGTAACAAACAAACATCTTCTCCCTGTAGGCAAGTACCCCATGATTTTTCATTCTGTATATAAATTAAAGCAAGCTGATGTAACAGATATTCTCATCGTTACGGGTAAAGAACATATGGGCGATGTGGTTAACCTATTAGGTAGCGGACGTGAAATGGGAGTTTGCTTTACTTACAAAGTACAAGATGAAGCAGGGGGAATTGCTCAGGCTTTGGACTTGGCAGAGCAATTCATCGGGGATGATCAAATGATCGTTATCCTTGGTGATAATGTATTTGCCGATGATATTGCTCCTTATGCACGTAATTTCCGTGAGCAAAAGAAAGGCGCAAAGATCCTAATTCAGGAAGTTCATGATCCTAAGCGTTTTGGAGTGCCAGAATTGGATGGTAATCGGATTCTATCTATTGAAGAGAAGCCTAGTGAGCCCAAGTCTGGTTATGCAGTAACAGGGATTTATATGTTCGATAGTGAAGTGTTTAATATTATCAAAACGATTACACCTTCTGCACGTGGAGAATTAGAGATTACTGATGTTAATAATGCATATATTAAACGTGGAGAATTGACTTTTGATGTTCTTCAAGGTTGGTGGACGGATGCAGGTACACATGCC
The DNA here is from genome assembly GCF_002264385.1 of Paenibacillus sp. VTT E-133280. Taxonomy (NCBI): domain Bacteria; kingdom Bacillati; phylum Bacillota; class Bacilli; order Caryophanales; family Paenibacillaceae; genus Paenibacillus; species Paenibacillus sp. VTT E-133280. The sequence continues at coordinate 18,964 of NZ_NFUX01000029.1, read as the reverse complement.
TCATTAGCTAAAGCACATAACTTGGCTCAAGACCTTCTATTTGGTGAAGAATTCGGAAAACTGAAACTTTAGATGTGAAGGAGTTTTGCAATATGAAAGTTACCCCCATACAACTACAAGGTGCGAGCATTTTAGAACCTGTGGTTCACGGTGACAAACGTGGATTTTTCATGGAAAGCTACAAAGAAGAGATTATGCATAAGCTCGGAGTAAACTATAATTTCATTCAAGACAACCAATCCCTTTCTGCAGAGGTTGGTGTCCTACGAGGACTTCACTACCAACTGAATCCTAAAGCCCAAACGAAATTAATCCGTGTCTTAACCGGTGCTATTTACGATGTAATCGTTGATATCCGTCGTAATTCCCCTACATTTGGTCAATGGATCGGCGTAATTCTTAGCGAATATAACAACCGCCAACTTCTTGTACCGAAGGGCTTCGCACATGGTTTCTGTACGTTGGTCCCTAATACCCAAGTGTTATACAAGGTGGACGAATATTATTCCCCTGAGAATGATCGCGGCATATTATGGAATGATCCAGCGCTAGGTATTGATTGGCCGACTTCTAGTCCGATATTATCGGATAAAGATCAACGTCATCCATTACTGAAAGACGCCGAACTGAATTTCGAAATATAAACATTATCTTATCTCAATGAAATAAAGGTGGGCTATAAATGAAACTGCTAGTTACCGGCGGAGCCGGCTTCATCGGCAGCAACTTTGTATTATACATGCTGCATCAACATCCTGATTATCAAATCGTTAACGTAGATGCGTTGACGTATGCAGGGAACCTGGAAAATTTGAAGTCAATTGAAAATCATCCGAACCACAAGTTCGTAAAGGCAGACATTACCGATGTAGCGGCGATGGACGCGCTGATAAGCCAAGGTGTTGATGTAGTGGTGAATTTCGCGGCTGAATCGCATGTGGATCGGAGTATTTTGGAGCCGGAAGTGTTTGTGAAGACGAATGTACTTGGAACACAAGTGCTTTTGGATGCGGCGAAAAAATACAGTGTCACCAAGTTCGTTCAGGTTTCTACGGATGAGGTATACGGATCACTGGGAGCGACTGGATTATTTACCGAAGAAACTCCTTTGGCTCCTAACAGTCCTTATTCCGCAAGTAAAGCAGGTGGGGACTTGCTTGTACGGGCATATCACGAGACGTTTGGACTGCCCGTGAACATTACCCGCTGTTCAAACAACTATGGCCCATACCAATTCCCTGAGAAGCTTATCCCACTAATGATCTCCCGCGCACTAGCTGATCAAGCGTTGCCTGTTTATGGCGATGGGATGAATATCCGCGACTGGTTGTATGTTGAGGATCATTGCAGCGCGATTGATTTAGTCATTCATGACGGTGTGAATGGCGAAGTTTACAACATTGGTGGTAATAACGAGCGTACGAATGTGCATATTGTAAACACGGTATTGCAGGAACTAGGCAAACCTGATTCATTGATTACTTATGTTCAAGACCGTCCGGGTCATGATCGCCGGTATGGTATAGATCCTACCAAGATTATGAACGAACTGGGATGGAAGCCGAAACATACGTTTGAAACAGGTATTAAAGAAACCATCCAATGGTATCTCAATAACCGCGAGTGGTGGACTCGTATTCAATCAGGGGAATATCAAAAGTACGCTGAATTACAGTATGGCGATCGTTTGGGAGAATCTCTATAATGGCTCAACTGAAGGTACTTGTTACAGGTGCGGCCGGACAATTGGGTCAGGATGTTGTTTTACTACTCCAGCATCAAGGTCACCATGTAATGGGCTGCGACCGTCAGGAGATGGATATCACCGATCTGGATCAGTGTATCCAGGTTATTGGTGAGTTTGGACCGGATGCTGTCATTCACTGTGCTGCGCATACGGCAGTAGATGCGGCAGAAAGTGACATCGATGCAGCTTATTTAATCAATGCAACGGGCAGTCGAAACGTAGCGCTAGCTTCTGAAAAAGCTGGAGCTAAGCTGGTGTACATTAGTACGGATTATGTATTTGATGGTTTGGGAGTACAATCTTACCATGAGTATGATAATACAGACCCTAAGAGTATATATGGTAAATCGAAACGTGCGGGTGAAGTGTTAGTTCAATCCCTTTCCTCTAAGTATTTTATCGTACGCACATCATGGGTGTACGGTAAATATGGTAATAACTTTGTCAAAACAATGCTAAAGCTTGGTCAAGAAAAGCCAATGCTTCAAGTCGTAGATGACCAAAAAGGTTCGCCTACCTATACAGTCGATTTAGCTCGTTTCTTGCTTGAGCTTGTCCAAACTGAGAAGTATGGTGTATACCATGCGTCAAATAGTGACTCATGTACTTGGTTTGAATTTACACAGGCGATCTTTGCAGAGGCTGAGGATATATTGGGTTTGAAATTCACCGCTAAGCTTGAACCATGCGCTACGGAACAGTTCCCGAGACCTGCACCACGTCCTCGGAATTCGGTGATGGAGCATCTATCGCTACGTACGAACGGTTTTCAGGATATTCGACCTTGGCGTGAGGGCCTGAGAGATTTCCTCTTAGAGCTAAAAGAATAAGATAGTAGCAATTGAAACTCCCAAATCGTTCATAACGATGCGGGAGTTTTTTGTATTCTTTCGCTATAATAGGAAGGGAGTAGGTAGTTAACAAGAAATCACAAAGTCGAGGATACCCATGAACAACAAATCAGTTAGTGTACATATCGTCACCTATAATAGTGCTGACGACATCATAGATTGTATAGAGGCAGTTATGGCACAGGATTATTTGGTCAAAAAAATTGTCGTAGTGGACAACGCTTCAACTGATGGTTCGGCGGATAAGGTCAGAACGTTCTATCACCAGTTTAAATCGGACTCACCGGCTGCATTCTTGGTGGGGCATGAAGCTATGAACTCCGCAAGGGAGATAAAGCAATATCCAACAATTGACCTTCTGGAGAATGAGCTTAACACAGGCTTCGCCCCAGCCCACAACCAGGCGATAGCCGCAACGGAGACAGATTACGTGCTCGTCCTTAACCCTGACCTAACGCTGGCTCCAGACTATATCTCCAGACTTATCACACAGATGGAGAATAATCCACAGATCGGCAGCGCCACAGGAAAGCTTCTTCTAAAGGGCTATCATGGACTGGTAGACAGCACGGGTCTCCGTATGAACAGAGCACGGCGTGCGTTTGATCGCGGTGCGGGTGAGCCAGCAGCACAATGGACACAGTCTGGATCTGTAATTGGTGTATCTGGAGCGGCTGCGGTGTATTCTCGTCGGATGATCAACGACATTAGTGTCGATGGTGAATTTTTTGATGCGGACTTCTTTGCATATAAGGAGGACGTAGACGTCGCCTGGCGCGCTCAGCTCTTTGGCTGGCAAGCTTGCTATGATGCTGAGGCGATCGGGTATCATGAACGTGGCTGGAAAACGTCTGGCCGCAGCACCAAAGCGATGTTCATCCGACGAATATCTTACATTAACCGCTACAAAATGATCTATAAGAATGAACCTGCTCGAACGATGCTGAAGACAATCTTCATTTCTCTTCCCTATGAGCTTGCCGCGCACGGCTATATGCTTCTAAGAGAGCCGCAGTTAATCACAGCATGGAAATCCTTTTTCACTCAGCTCCCTGCATTAAAAAAGAAGCGGAAGTATATACAAACCACCATAAAAGAGAGAAAGAAAAACAAAATCTAAATCGAATCTGGAAAAACCTCCCTGAAACGTCACCTCCTCTCAGGGAGGTTTTATGTTATAATTATTGTCGGTAGATTACTATATTTGTCAGGAGCGTTACGCAGTGAATGTAGATGTAAGTATACTTATTGTTAATTACAACACATGTCGCCTGACGATGGATTGTCTCAGGTCGGTATATGACTCAGCAACGAACTATTCCTATGAGATTTTTTTGATAGACAATAATTCCCATGATGATTCAGTAGAGAAGATTAGTAGAGAGTTTCCAGGTGTAATGTTGATCGCAAATAACGACAATGTCGGCTTTGCCCGTGCAAATAATCAAGGTATGGAGGCTTCATCCGGAAGGTATGTGCTTCTGCTCAACTCAGATACAGTAGTGCGTAAGGATACGCTGGAGACAATGATCTCCTTTATGGACAGTCGGCCCGATGTTGGGGCGTCAGGATGTAAGATTATTTTACCGGATGGTTCGCTAGATAAAGCCTGTAAGCGGGGATTTCCGACACCGTCAGCTTCCTTCTATTATGCTTTTGGATTTAGTAAGCTATTTCCGGATCGTCCGAGGTTTAATGGTTACCAGTTAGGATATTTGGACCCTGATCTTGATTACCCGATAGATTGTCTGGTTGGTGCGTTTATGCTGCTGCGGCGGGAGACGATTAACCAGGTGGGTGGATTGGATGAAGAGTTCTTTATGTACGGTGAGGATTTAGATTGGTGTTATCGTATTAAAGAGGCTGGCTGGGGGATTTATTATTATCCGAAGACCTCTATTGTACATCTTAAAGGTGGCAGTGCCAGACGCAGACCGTTTAAGATCGTCTATGAATTCCACCGGGCAATGATTTTATTTCATCGTAAGCATTATAGTAAGAAGTACAACAGTATGATAAATGGAACAATATATGCTGGAGTTGGCGTGAAGTTCGCACTTTCTCTTTTGCGGAATGCCTTAATCTCTCCTAAAAGAGTTCCATCACCTGCACAGAGTCTTAACTCCGCTAATGAAACAGGTGCACGTAACGAAAAGAATACTGAGGTGAATTTATGATTCGGCGTAATCAGAAATTTTTGACACAGCTCTATATGGTGGCTGACTTTCTTGTTATCCAGCTGTCCTTCCTTATAGCCTGGTGGCTAAAGTTTAGAAGTGGTTGGATGGAGTATGAAAACCCGTTGCCTGTAGAGTCGTACGCTTACTGGAGTATGATTTATGGCGGAATTGCAGTGTTAATCGGTATACTGCTGTCGCTGTATTTGCCGAAGCGTAAGAAACGGTTTGTCGATGAATTCATTAAGATTTTCCAAGTGCATATTATGGGCATTTTCATTCTGCTTGGTCTGATGTTTTTCGTGAAAGAAATAAATATCTCCCGAACATATCTAGCTCTTTACATGGGATTGAACATTCTTTCTATTATGCTGTACCGTTATGTACTGAAGAAAATGCTTAAATCTTTTCGCGAAAAGGGCTTCAACCGACAGTTTGTACTCATTATAGGCGCAGGAACGCTAGGCAAAAGATTCTACAATAATCTAGAACAGTACCCTGAGCTTGGGTACGAAGCGATTGGTTTCCTAGATGACTATCATACTTGGGATGGAATTGAAGAACAACGATATAAACCAATTCTTGGAACAGTTGACCAGTTGTCTGGAATGCTAGAGATGCTGCCTGTGGATGAGGTTATCCTTGCGCTGCCACTTGATGCGCATTCGAAGTACCCTTCAATTATTGCGGCCTGTGAAAAAGCAGGTGTACGCACACTGATTATCCCTGATTTTTTCGACTACTTACCAGCCCGCCCTTACTTTGATAACTTTGCAGGCATGCCAATGATTAATGTTCGTGATATTCCACTAGATATGACGGGGAATAAGATGGCAAAACGATTGTTTGATATTGTGTTCTCTTTGTTCGCAATTATTATGATCTCTCCAGTGATGCTTATCGTGGCTCTTGGTGTCCGGCTGACCTCTCCGGGACCGATTATATTCCGGCAGGAACGTGTAGGTCTGAACCGTCGTAATTTTATGATGTATAAGTTCCGCTCCATGAAGATGCAGCAGGATGGTGAAGAGGATACAGGCTGGAGTACGCGTGAAGATCCTCGCAGAACTCGGTTTGGTACTTTTATCCGTAAGACAAGTCTAGATGAGCTTCCGCAATTTTTTAATGTGTTGCTGGGACATATGAGTGTGGTGGGACCTCGACCAGAACGCCCATATTATGTGGAACAGTTCCGTGATGAAATTCCGAAGTATATGGTTAAGCACCATGTACGCCCTGGAATTACAGGTTGGGCACAGAGTAATGGACTCCGCGGTGACACTTCCATCGAGGAGCGGATCAAGCACGATATTTTCTACATTGAGAACTGGTCTTTACTGTTTGACATTCGAATTATTTTCAAAACGATTCGCAACGGCTTTGTCAACAAAAATGCTTATTGATTCCTGCACTTATTCAGATTTTCTAAAACTTTAATTGGATCCCCGTTTCTACCTATGGTAGAGCGGGGTATTGTTTTTCTATTGGTTTTATAATCTAAACTTCGCAAAGGAAACTCTCAACTATGGATAAGAAAAAGATTGTTGCTACCGTAATTGTAATTGGAGCTCTTATCATGTTACTTGTAATCGCTTTTAGTAATGAAGACGAACAGCCTGCAAGTGGTTTTGAGGCTCACAAGGTCGTAGCACATGCCATGGGTGGCATTAACGGTCATACATACACCAATGCCTTTGAAGCATTTGTTGCTAATTATGCACAGGGAACTCGTGTATTTGAAGTAGACTTGTTATTATCGGCTGATGATCAGCTAGTAGGCAGGCATGAGTGGTCAGGCAATATGAGTAAGCTTTTAGGTCAGTTGGATGTACTTCCTGCTAATAAACAAGGGGTAGTGCTAGATTATAAGGAATTCATGGACAGTCCAATCTTAAATATATACTCCCCGATCGATGTTGAGAAGTTGCTTGATCTGATGCAGCATTATCCAGATGCTTATATCGTGACCGATACGAAAGAAATCAAACCTGAACTTATAAATAAACAATTTACATTGTTGGTAGAAGCGGCGCAGCGCCGGGATCCAGCCATATTAGATCGAATCATTCCACAAATATACAATCAGACGATGCTGGATGAGATCAATAAGGTATATTCTTTTCCGGAAGTGCTCTACACCCTGTACCAATCCAAGGATACGGATGAACAGGTTATTGAGTTTGTAAATAAAACAGGTGTGGATATTACCATGCCAGTTAGCCGAGCCACCAAGAGCTTTGTTAAAAAGCTGAAGAAGGCTGGTGCTCGAGTATATGTTCATACAGTAAATGAAGAAAATGAAATTAGGGAGCTGGCCCGTATGGGCGTGGATGGTTTTTACACTGATTTTGTACCCGAAAAGGATTTGATTAACATCTCAGGTGTACGTTGAAATCGTAGACTACTTATTGCCATTAATATATCCCCACAAATTGCTGCTTTCCTTAGCGTGTATTCAGGTACTTTGCGGGGTTTCCCAAAATTTATATGCGAAAAAATGTTCGCATTTTTGTTCGCTTTAAATTGACACACCTGCTGTGCTGGCATAGACTAGATTTATATCTTTTGCGGCGGCAGGAGTGTCTTTGTCTTGCCCAAATGACTATTAAGGATGATTCTCATGAAATCAGTGCAGCAAATGATCAAACCTTGGCGGCATGTGTTTAAGCTTGACCCTGACCGGATGATTTTGGATGAGGATTTGGAGGCCGTTTGCTTATCTGGCACGGATGCCATACTGATAGGGGGCTCTACAGGAGTAACCTATGAGAACACAGTGGATCTCTTATCCAGAGTAAGACGGTTTGAGTTGCCCTGTGCACTCGAGGTGTCCGAACTTGAAGCTGCTGTGCCCGGATTTGATCTTTATATGATTCCAATGGTGCTTAATACGCCTGATCCAGCTTGGATTGTAGGCCATCATCGCCGAGCGATTGAACGCTATGGATTTATGATTCCATGGGATTCGTTACTAACGGAAGGCTATATTGTGCTGAATAGCGAATCTTCAGTTGCACGGATTACAGGGGCTGAGACGGCCATTGATGCTGAAGAAGCGGCAGCATATGCCCAGGTTGCGGACAGGCTGATGTCACTGCCGATTGTTTATCTTGAATACAGCGGTAGGTTCGGGGATATGGAGACCGTGCGGACGGTACGTGAAATGGTGGAGCAGGCTCAGCTTTTTTATGGAGGGGGCATTACTTGTGAGGAAGAGGCCGAGCAAGCAGCAGCTCTATGTGATACAGTAGTGGTCGGCAATATTATTTATAGTGATGTACAGAAGGCACTGCTAACAGTTGCGGCTGTGAAGAAGACAGTACAAGAGCAATTTGAGTAGTGGTTAGTCCAAGGACTACTTATGATTTGTGATTTTATATTGTGATTTTATATTTAGAAAGGAGCATGTTACACATGCAACTTATTAGCATACAAGATGCAGTGAGTCGACTGAATCCTCCACAAAGACAGGCTGTCGAAACTACTGAAGGACCCCTTTTGATTATGGCTGGTGCGGGCAGTGGGAAGACGAGAGTGTTGACTCACAGAATCGCCTGGCTGATTGCCAATCGAAAGGCGCCGCCTTGGGCGATTTTGGCGATTACGTTTACGAATAAAGCCGCGCGGGAAATGCAGGAACGGGTATCTAAGCTCGTTGGACCTGAGGGAAGAGATATCTGGGTATCCACCTTTCACTCTATGTGTGTGCGGATTTTGCGGAAGGATATCGAGCGGATTGGCTTTACCTCCAACTTCTCCATCTTGGACTCTACAGATCAGCTATCGGTAATCCGTAACTGTATGAAGGAACTGAACATTGATACGAAAAAATTCGAGCCAAAAGCTGTACAAGCTGTAATCAGCGCATCCAAAAATGAACTGATCACTCCAGCGCAGTATGAGCAGAAGGTTGGCGATTATTTTGAAGGCCTTATTGCTAAGGTTTATAAGATGTACCAAAGACGTTTGAGAAGCAATAACTCGCTGGACTTTGATGATTTGATTATGAAGACTATCGAATTATTTAAAGAAGTTCCCGAGGTTCTTGATTTCTACCAAAAGAAATTCAAATACATCCATGTAGATGAGTATCAGGATACGAATAGAGCGCAGTACATGTTATGCCGCATGCTAGCTGATAGCCACCACCGGATTTGTGTAGTAGGGGATAGTGATCAGTCGATTTATCGCTGGCGCGGAGCGGATATTACGAACATTCTTAATTTTGAAGAGGATTATCCAGAAGCGAAGACCATTCTTTTAGAACAAAACTATCGTTCGACCGCTAATATCCTGAATGCAGCGAATGGTGTGATCGCGCTCAATAGTGGACGGAAGCCGAAGAAGCTGTGGACCGACTCTGAAGAAGGCGCCAAGATTAAAGTGTACAGAGCAGATTCTGAGCATGACGAAGGGTACTTTGTAACCGGAGAAATTAGTAAGAATGTAAAACAAGGCCAAGCTTATCAGAATCACGCGATATTGTATCGTACGAATGCCCAGTCACGGGTAATCGAGGAAATTCTGATTAAATCAGATATTCCGTATCAAATTGTTGGCGGGATTAAGTTCTATGATCGTAAAGAAATCAAGGATCTACTGGCGTATCTACGCCTGTTGTCTAACCCTGATGATGATATCAGCCTGACGCGTATTATTAATGTACCTAAGCGAGGATTAGGGGATACAACGGTTGGCAAGCTGGCAGCTGCGGCTGGTGAACGTGGTGTTTCTATCTTCCGCGTACTGCAAACTGTTGATGATTTGGGCTTTGCCGGACGGACGCGGAATATGCTAGTAGAGTTCTACGATATGATTGAAGCTCTGCACCGTATGGTGGAGTTCTTGTCTGTAACTGAACTGACGGAAAAAATCTTGGAGATGTCGCAGTACCGTTTGGAGCTGCAAAATGAAAACACACTCGAATCTCGCTCCCGGCTAGAGAATATCGATGAGTTCTTGTCCGTGACGATGGAGTTTGAAAAGAATAACGAGGACAAGTCACTGGTCTCCTTCCTCACGGATCTGGCCCTTATCGCAGATATTGATAGTGTCAACGATGATGAAGAGGATCGTAGTGATGCTGTTGTGCTAATGACAATGCACAGTGCCAAAGGTCTGGAATTCCCGACCGTTTTTATCGTCGGTATGGAAGAAGGCGTATTCCCGCATAGCCGTGCTTTCCAGGACAATGATGAGCTCGAAGAGGAACGTCGGCTTGCTTATGTAGGGATCACACGCGCCGAGAAACAACTGTTTCTCTCCTGTGCACGGATGCGTACACTCTTTGGGCGGACGACGGCGAACCAGCCGTCCCGCTTCCTGGAGGAGATTCCAGAAGAGCTGAAGGAAGATACCGTTAAGACGAAGGACCGCTTCCAGCGCGGAGGCGCGGACGTAGGCGGTGCTTACGGCGGACGCGGCTTTAGCGGCGGTAGCCGTGGGAACTTTGGCGGCCGGGGCGGAGCGGCCGAAGCTACGTCGGCAGGCGGAAGCACGGCGTCAGCAACGACAAGCAAGAGCAGCGTGACCGTAACCTCCGGAGGCGCTCAGCGCGCCACTGGAGCAGGGGCTGCAGCAGCTGGCGAATACAAAGCGGGTGATAAGGTTTCGCATGGCAAATGGGGCACTGGCACCGTTGTAGCTGTGAAGGGCACCGGGAATGATACGGAGCTACAAATTGCTTTTCCGGCACCAGTGGGTGTAAAACGACTGCTTGCAGGGTTTGCACCGATTACCAGGGTGGAATAATAGTAACAAACGATTAACGAACGGATATTTAGACCACGCTAACCATTAGGAAACTTATTGACGGAGGGATGTACCTGCATGGATGCTATGCATGTGATGGAAGAGCTTGTTGCAGAATTGAATCACTATAATTACCACTACTATACGCTGGATACACCGCTAGTCAGCGATAAGGAATACGATGTTTTATACGACAAGCTTGTAGCACTGGAGGCTGAGAGTGGCTTCGTGTTACCAGATTCTCCTACACAACGTGTAGGAGGAGATCTTCTTAAGGGCTTCACGCCGCATCGGCATCTGGCTCCGCTTTGGAGTCTGGATAAAGCACAGAATATCGAACAGCTGCGGAGCTGGAATACGCGGGTACTTCGCTTAGTGAATGAGTACAATCTTAAGAACCCAGGCAACCCTCTGCCTGATCCTTGTTATGCAGTAGAACTGAAGTTCGATGGCTTGACGCTAAATCTAACCTATCGGAATGGTGTTCTCGAACAGGCATCAACCCGTGGGAATGGTGTAGTGGGTGAAGGAATCCTTGCACAGGTGAAGACCATTAAGTCTGTTCCATTAACGATTCCTTTTAAAGAAGGGGTCATTGAGGTTCAGGGTGAAGGAATTATGAATCTGTCTGTGCTGGCTGATTATAATACACGGGCTGCAGAGCCGCTGAAGAATGCACGTAATGCAGCAGCGGGTGCACTGCGTAATCTTAATCCAAAGACGACTGCAGAGCGTCGGTTGAATGCTTATTTCTATAATGTAGGTTTTGCAGAGGGTGTAGATTTCGCAGATCATCAGGAGATGATGGATTTTCTGCGGAATAACAAATTCAAAGTAAATCCTTATCTGACTTACTGCAATGATTTCGATGATGTGACCGAACAGCTTGCTGGAATCGAGGAGAGTCGTTCAAGTCTTGATTACCTGATCGATGGGGCCGTAATTAAGGTGACGGATTTCCGTATCCGTGAGGTTCTTGGTTATACGGATAAGTTTCCACGCTGGGCGGTGGCTTATAAATTTGAAGCGGAAGAAACAACGACCGTGCTAGAGTCTGTTAGCTGGAATGTTGGACGTACAGGTAAAGTGACTCCGCTGGCTCGTGTTGAGGCTGTAGAGCTTGCTGGAGTTACCGTACAGAATTGCACCTTGAATAATGTGGGCGATATTGAGCGCAAAAACTTGAAATTCGCCTTAGGCTCACGAGTGTTTATTCGGCGCTCTAATGATGTTATCCCGGAAATCCTCGGCAAAGTAACAGAAGAGAATGACGGTGAAGAGATCATTTTTCCTGAAAATTGTCCGGCTTGTGGATATCCGCTGGAAATGCGCGGCGCGCATCTTTTCTGTAACAATAAGCTGAATTGTAGGCCGCAAATAGTTAGCCGGATTACTCATTTCGCTTCGCGTGATGCTATGGATATTGAGACGTTCAGTGAGAAGACGGCAGGCCAGCTCTACGACGAGCTTAATGTACATGACTCTGCCGATCTGTATGAATTGTCCTTTGAGCAGCTTGTACAGCTAAATCGTTTTGGAGAGAAAAAAGCACAGAATTTGCTGCAAGCGTTAGAAGATAGCAAGGGGCGTGATCTCGCTTCGTTCCTCTTTGCGTTAGGTATTCCTAACACAGGAAAAGCAACAACCAGGATGCTGGCTGATCATTTCCGCGATTTGGATGCTGTGATGCAGGCTAAAGCAGAGGAACTCGCTGAGTTACCGGACATTGGCGGGATTGTCGCCGAGAGCATTGTTAACTTTTTCGCAGATCCTATCGTTGTGGCGAACGTTTCGCGTTTACGCGCGCTTGGGGTTGAAGCGAAAGCTCCTGAGGCACCACGTCCTGTTAGTACGAATTCCTTCTTTAGCGGAAAAACGGTAGTGTTGACCGGTTCGTTACAAAAGCTTACCCGAGACGAAGCCGCTGAACGCTTAGAAGCACTTGGAGCGAAGGTATCCGGTAGTGTATCCAAGAAGACGGATTTAGTTATTGCCGGCGAGAAGGCAGGTAGTAAACTGGCCAAGGCGCAGCAGCTGGGCATTCAAGTCATTGAGGATGAGGATGAGCTGATTCGATTGCTGGAGATGTAAGCATAGTTATACTAGAACCTCAAAAGGTTCCAGTTCCATTTCGTTTAAGTACGAGAGGAGCTGGAACCCTTTTTTGCGTATTCTTCTTATTGTCATTCGATTGATCTGCTAATATATAAGCTATAGATACTTATTACTCTATTTGAAAGGATACCCCTTCCGTGAAGAGAGAGACGATATTGTTAGTAGATGATGAGAGGGAAATTGTAGAGCTGTTATCGATTTATCTCAGCAATGAGGGCTACCGGCTGCTTAAAGCCTATGATGGGTTGGAAGCGCTGGCGTGTCTGCAGAAGGAAGAAGTGGATTTAATTATTCTTGATGTCATGATGCCTAAGATGGATGGACTAGCGGCATGTATGAAGATCCGTGAAGCGCGGAAGATGCCGATTATCATCCTTTCAGCCAAAAATACCGATATGGACAAAATCTCAGGACTGAGCATAGGAGCGGACGACTACGTGGGCAAGCCTTTTAATCCTTTAGAGATTGTGGCCCGCGTCAAGTCACAGCTGCGTCGTTACCACGCATTTAATAAGGATAATAGTAGCTTGGGGAGTGAAAGTAAACTGAGCTTTGAAGATTTAACCATAGATACGTCTAAGCATGAGGTACATGTAGATCTACAGAAGATTAAGCTGACTCCGCGGGAATTTTCTATTCTAGAGCTTTTGGCAAGGCACCAAGGTCAAGTACTCAGCTTAGAACAGATTTACGATAAAGTGTGGAATGAACCATTTTTAGATGGAGGCAATACAGTTATGGTACATATTCGTAATCTCCGCGACAAAATTGAAATCGATTCAAAGCGCCCGCGTTACATACAAACCGTCTGGGGAGTTGGCTATAAATTAGATGGACCTTCCTGAAAGGATTAGGTGAGGCTTCTTGAATTCGAAATATATAACAACGATCCGGTGGAAGTTTATATTTGCATTTTTACTTAGTGTACTTTCCGGTGGTTTGTTACTTATGGCTGGCTACCAGCTCGTTAATTTTATGATCTATCTGAATCCAGCTCCAGAGTCGGCTCCCTATTCACGTATCTTACGCTGGATCATTAATCATATTGGCTCTGTGCCACTACTGACCGCAGCCGGGATTATCAGCTTTTTACTGTTCTTTTTTATCTATACTCGTAAAGTAGTACTGTATCTGGAGGAGATCACCAAAGGAATTCGGGAAATCACGAGCTCAGGGATGACCCACCGTATTGAGATCAGAACATCGGACGAGCTGGGTGTGCTGGCTGAGAATATTAATGAAATGGCTGAGCGTTTGCAGCACTCCGTGGAGGAGGAACGTAAAGCTGTGAATGCGAAAAATGATTTGATCACTGGCGTCTCACATGATTTACGAACCCCACTCACCTCGGTCCTCGGCTTTCTGGAATATATCGAGCAAGATCGATGTCAGGAAGAAGTAGAAATACGATATTACGTGAGCATAGCCTACAACAAATCCCTTGTACTGCGTAAACTGATCGACGATCTTTTTGAATATACACGCGTAAATAGTGGGGAATACCCTCTGGCTATGGAGCGATTAGATTTAAAAGCATTTATACGGCAGTTAGCGGAGGAGTCGGTTCCTGAACTAACAAAGGCTGAAATGACCTACGAGATCGATGACCAAGCTGATGAGCTGTGGATAGAGGCTTCCCCTAAAGAATTAGTTCGTGCTTATGAGAATTTGATTACGAATGCAATCCGTTACGGGAGAAGCGGCAAGAAACTGGAGATTGGTTTCAGTAAAAAGGGAAATGAAGCGATTGTCCGCATTAGCAACTTTGGAGAGAGGATTGCAGAGAGCGATATTCCGTTTATTTTTGAACGATTTTATCGGGCAGAGAAGTCCCGTTCACAGCATACAGGCGGTTCAGGCTTAGGCCTTGCCATTTCAAAAAGTATCATCGAACGCCACAATGGCGTTATTTATGTAGAAAGCTCCCCACTTCGCACGGATTTCATCACCTGTTTCCCCTTCTTCATAGAATCTTAAGAAAACTCTAGGCAGGTTCTTAAGATTTGGAAGCTATCCTTGAAATATAAGAAAGTATAAGCTTCAAGCTATACTTTATCCTTATATTTTTCGAAGAAATGCTTATCGTCCTTAAAAAGGACGCCGAAGGCGTTTCTTCTTATGAGCACAAGGAGGGATTACTATGCACAAACTTCGGACGGTTCGCATCCATTATCTTTATGTTTTTATAGGGAGTGCTCTTTTGAGTGCTGCCTTTCTTTTTGCTGTCCAGCGGGTTGTTGCTTTGCTGTATGCACATTATTCGGGGCAATCAGGCGTCTTTTTTGTTCGTCTTATCCATTGGACCATTAATCATATTGGAACAATCCCCAGCGCCATAATTCTATTTGTTCTATTCTTCAGCGGGTTGTTTATTCTCCGTTCACAGAAAATTGCCGATGATTTGCACACGATATTGCTTGGAACCTCAGAGCTGGCAGACCAGGGAAGAACACAAGAAATCAAGGTCCTCTCCGGAGGAGAATTAGGCCAGATTGCCGCTAACCTGAATCGTACGCAAAGAATTGAAGTCCCAAATGGAGGCGCAGTAACAGGGACGGCGGGGGATACACCAGCAGTAGCTTTATTGATAAGAACTCGGGCAATTCTCCGTGCTCTCCGTGAGGTAGAGGAGGCTGACAATTCGGATGATGGGATGGAAGCCCAAGCACTTCTTGAAGCAGCGAATGTTGAAGCCCGTAGTATGGAGCGGTTCTTAGAGAACCTGATTATAGAGTCATGAATGCCGTTACCGAAAAAAAACAAAGTGTAGCCCGTTCAGGCAAGGATGGCAGATGGATCATGCGTACCCGGATACTCCGTCTGGGGTATTTATTATTTGATGGGAGTATCATTGGAGTAATAATAGCGCTCGTGGGTTTGCTTTACGTATTTCAATACGGCGGGCAAGTGGTTAAGCAGCAAGAGGATAAACTTCAGCTGCCGGAATCGAGCATCATTAAGGCCTCGGATGGGACGACATTACGAAGGATCCCTTTACCGGGCTCGGGGTATAGACATTCAGCGGAGCTGGAGGAGATGCCTGCATTATTGATCAATACGTTTTTAGCGGTGGAGGACCGGCGCTTTTATAGCCACCAGGGGTTAGATTATAAAGGGATTTCTCGCGCTTTTCTAAATAATCTTGTGGATATGGATCTCTCCGAGGGCGGGAGTAGTATTACTCAGCAGCTAGCTCGCAATCTTTATTTGAACAGGAACAAGAATGTCATACGTAAGCTAAATGAAGCATCCATTGCTCTTGCATTAGAGAGACAGTTAACAAAACGAGAGATCCTAGGGCTTTACCTCAATCAGATTTATATGGGGCGTGGGCAATATGGAGTAAAGGCAGCTGCGGAGCGTTACTTCGGCGTATCCGATTTAAAAAAACTAGAAATATGGCAAATCGCCACCCTGGCGGGAATTCCTAAAGGACCGTCTATTTATAATCCGGTAGATAATTGGACATTATCCAAAACAAGAAGGGATCTCGTTCTACAGATTATGTTAGATCAAGGACTGATCACTAATGAACAAATGATTAAGGCTAGAGATATACAGTATCATCCTCCCGCTGCAAACAAAGAAGAAATCATTGGCGTACATTATGTGGATGCTACGCTTAAGGAAGCGGCTCAGATCACTGGGAAGTCTGTGGAGGAGCTTCGGACGGGTGGCTACATTATTGTTACAGGATTGAACATTAAAGCACAGCAGGCGCTTGAACAGGTCTTTCTTAAGCACTCATCTTTCCCGCCCGACGGAAAAGATCAGCAGGTAGAAGCAGCTATGACGATCATGGATCATCGTACAGGTGAAGTGGTAGCATTGATTGGTGGACGTGAACATAACGAGGGGAGCTTGAATAGAGCTACAATTGATGCGCGGCAACCTGGGTCCAGCTTCAAGCCGATCATTGACTATGGACCCGCACTAGAGAGCGGGAAGTATAGCCCGGATAGCATACTGTCTGATTGCAAATACGCTTATGGAAGCTATGTACCTGAGAATTTGAATGGAGTGTACCAAGGTAAGATTACCATGAACACAGCGCTACAAAAATCCATAAATGCGCCAGCCGTCTGGCTTTTGAAGCAGGTTGGAATCTCATCTGCGCGGCAATTCGCAGCCAAATTAGGAATTGTACTGACGGAGGAGGATAACCATTTATCAATAGCTTTGGGAGGGCTTCATAACGGAGTATCTCCACTTAAAATGACACAAGCCTACGGTGTCTTTGCTAATGGAGGTAAACTGAATGAGGCTCATATGGTACGCACGATAATGGATTCAAAAGGGAAGGTCGTGTATTCACATCTCTCCGAATCACGGCAGGTAATCTCGCAGCGAACCGCAGAGGCAATGACGATGATGCTCCGTAATGTTGTCAATGAAGGAACAGGCAAAAAAGCGCAAATGAACAGACCTGTAGCAGGGAAAACCGGAACAACCCAATTGGATTTGCCTGGCGTAAGCAAGAAAGCTAATCGGGATTTGTGGTTTGTTGGTTATACTTCGGAATGGACAGCTGCAGTGTGGATGGGGTTTGATCGTACAAATAGGGATAATTATATGACAGAGGGCAGCGGGAAGGCTGCCGCTCTATTTTCTGCAGTCATGAGTAAGGCGTTAAGTGGTTACTGATTTTACTGATGTTTATTGAGCGGCCCATTCTTCTAGTTTCTCGTCTCTAGGAAGCAGGAGAGCAAGGAAACCAAGAAGAGGGAGGAATCCACAAGCAATAAACACTTTTGAAATTCCAATGGTGTCAATCAGATTGCCGAGTACCAAAGAGCCAATTCCTCCGAGCCCAAAAGCAAGACCAGTGATTAACCCTGAAACTGTTCCGATATTGCCTGGATAAAGCATCTGAGCGTAGATTACAGTAACGGAGAAGCTGGACAAAAGGATGAAACCACCAATCAGCAGGAGAATAGCTGCCCACATTTGGTTCACAAAGGGTAGAGCCAGCGCAAAGGGCACTGTTCCGACCATAGAAAGAAGGATGAGATTACGCCGTCCGAAGCGGTCAGCCAGTGGGCCTCCAAAGAATGTACCGACAGCTCCAGCTGCCAGATACATAAAAATATAGATTTGGGCCTTATCAAGCGTCATTTGATATTTGTCCATTAAATAGAAAGCGTAGTAACTGCCGATAGAAGCGCCGTACCAAGATCTTACAAAGACTAGGAACACAAGGATGATAGTTGCCGTGCGAATACTTTTGCGGCGGGCAGGATCGATTGCGCGTGCGGTTGATTTCTTATGAAACGTATATCCCGCATCCAGCATCTCCCGATACCAGCGAGCGACATAGGTCTGGACGGCAATTCCGGCAGCCGCAACGATAGTGAAGCCAAGAGCCCCGATCTGCCCAAAGGGAATGAAAATCCATTTTGTAAGCATTGGACCTAGAGATTGCCCGGCATTGCCGCCGACTTGAAAAATAGATTGCGAAAGACCTTTCCGCTGACCGGCAGCCATATGAGCCACACGCATGCCTTCCGGATGAAAGGTAGCAGATCCGAAGCCGATTAACATGACGGAAAACAATACAAGGATATAGTTGTTGGCATAAGCCAATAAAAGTACGCCTAAAAATGTGCTGCACATGCCCAGTGGTAACAAAATAGGACGAGGTTTGCGATCAGCGGCATATCCGATGACTGGCTGGATCACTGAGGACGTCATGTTTAAGGCGAAGGAGATCCACCCAATTTGAGCAAAGGAGAGCATCAGGTTATCTTTAAGAATAGGGAAGATTGCAGGGATAACTGCCTGAATAGAATCGTTAAATAAATGAACAAAGCTGACAGCCAGCAAAATCTTATAAATTGTTGCTTGCTGCAGATTACGCTGCTCCTTGTCCTTAGTGTTTGTTTGGCTCGTAGCAGTAGATGGATTGTTTTTCATTTAGACTCCTTTCGTACGTATCATTAGAAGTTAATATATGGGATTACGATAGATTCTATTTAGCCACAGATTATGAATTATTGGAATCAATTTGTGTTGGTTTGTGTTAGTTTGAAAGTATTTATTCGTAGATTATTTTTATTTCAAAAAAAGCTTGCAAACATAAGAACGGCATGGTATATTATCTCTTGTGCTTATGACGCATCGAACAAATGAAACACAAACGATGAAAAAATAAGTTGACAAGAAATGCGACAACATGATATACTAAAATTCCTGTGCAAGAGACATTGAATGTCGAAATGCTAGGAGCAAGTTCTTTGAAAACTGAACAAATGGAACGCGTTAATTTTTAAAAAGATTCATTTAATGAATCGTCAGTTTCAAAATGAGCATATCGCTCTTTTCAA
>NZ_NFUX01000060.1:0-46993 GCF_002264385.1 Paenibacillus sp. VTT E-133280 | reverse complement strand
GAAAACAACGATATTCAGCCAAATTTCGATCGACGGAAAGCTCACTATGGGAGCAGGTAATTCGAGTAAGGAGCTTTTTTCTTTGTTTTCCAATGAGGATATGGAATTCATCCATCTATTTCGGGGGAATGTGCAGGGCATTATGGTTGGCAAAAATACAATTTTAACGGACAATCCCTTTCTTACTAATCGGTATGAGGAGAATAAAAATCCAATCCGTATCATTCCAACAACGACCTTCCAAATCACTATACTCTACAGGAAATGACACGCCAAGACTTTATAGAGTATGTAGATTTTCTTAAAAGGAATCCAATGGGAGGGAAAAGCCCATCACAATACCATAATCAACCCCCTAGCGATTATGGTATTTGGTCGATGATTGCAAATATTGAAAATTTCATAACCTATCTGCAACGATATGGATGGGAAGAAGCACCTCTGAAACCCTCAAGGTCGTTGATTTATCAAGAAGATAGACCAAAATTAGAGAAAAAAAAGATCACCGAATATAACTATTTAAATGATAATATTTGGGAACAAATAACCAACAAAATTCATTTATTAGATCCTCAATATGTGGCCTATCGTTATTTTATTGGAGGCGACTGGATTTCATTTAGTTGATCTTCTTACACTTAAACTAGACTGCTTGCAAAAAAGAGACGATGGGTATTGGATTGTTTCAGAGCGAGATAAAATCAAATCAGTTCCAATAAGTGAAGATATTTATAGCATGGTGAAAGCACAAAAGATATTTATTCATGAAAAATTTTCAGAAGAAGAAAACCCCGAACACTTCTTGTTTCTGAGATATAAGGGAAAAATGAAAGATCGTGGCAGAACATATTTGCAACCTTCTCTTATACGTCAACTGAATATTTTTGCTGAGCAGCAACAAATTATAGACCTGAACGGTAAAATATTTCGGTTTGGAGCGTCACCATTTCGCCACCGTTTTGGTATAAAAAAAATCAGTAATGGGGCCAGTATCCTAGATGTACAAAAACTATTGTCAAATGTAACTCCAGAAATGGCTGTTATTTATGCCAAGATCCACGATCATAATTTACAAGTTATTTGGGAACATTCTCATGAGTATGGGGCTGTACGCCTAGACCCGATAACCGGTGAGGTCATCCAGACTAAAATCCTTGATCAGGCCTATGAAAATAATGTAGATATCGATTGGTTAAAGAGAAATCTAACTGAAATCAGACTTGAACAAGGTTATTGTATTAAATCCCCTCGTACCCATTGTCAATTTTTGAGTCAAACTCATGAACAGCCCTGTATAATGTTTAAGTGCTCAAGCTTTTACATCGATTCTTCTTTTCTTCCTTATTACGATCAACAGATTTCCATGATTAATCAACAAATTGAAGAGGGAAGTATGCACGGGAGATCTCGTTTAGTCGAAATATTGAAGGGAAAGTTAGAAAAATTCGTTGAAATAAGAGAAAAAATTAACACTCAAAGTAAGGTGGAGCAGTCTGATGAGTATGAATCAAGTGGATAGTCCCTTGAAGGGATTCGAATCGTCTTGGTCTATCATTGAAAAGATCAAGAAAGCAAATGTTGTAAACTCACGGCAACTGTTGCAGAGATATGGACCAGAGCTTCCAATAACAGGCGGTTCTATTATTAGTAAAAAATATTTAAGTTTATGGACTTTTGAAGGATTCGATCACCAAAAACTTACTCAAGCACTAGGGTATTCATTAAGTGACCATACCGAGGGCATAAAAAAAAGATTAACTCAGATGTTTCCAACCTACATCAAGTCAGAATCCCTGTTTAGAGACACTCTTCATTTTTGCAAAGAATGCATGAAACTGAATTATCATAGCTTGTTGCATCAATTCAAATTTATAGAAACTTGTCCGTTTCATCTGTGTGCCTTAGACAGCGAATGTCCATCTTGTAAGAAATCCATCCCCTATTTATTACCCCGACATGAGTACGAATCGGGGTTTATTTGCAATTGTGAAGAATGCATAAATAATCAAGATGTCCAACAGCATTTAGTAGCTAGTCGTACCTTAAAAGATCCTAATGTTATCGCATGGTTAAGCCTAACAGAAGAAAATATAGAATGTCTTCAAAAAACAGTGATCTTCAGACCTTTTTTAGTGTCGAATTTAAACTAGATGGAAGAAATGATAAACCTTGTACAAGTAAATACTGACGAAGTTCACTACTCATCAATTTTTGATTTGAATATTGATGTACCCAATAGAGATACTGTGGAAATGAACTATAAAGATATTTATTTATCGCTTGCAAAAACACTAGAAGCATTTGAAAAACACCTTTTGTGTACTACCCTAAAAAAACATCAACATTGTATAAAGAGATTTGTTGGTATGTACAAGAGAAGAGATGAAAAGTTCCCACCTATTTGTCCCTACGCCTATGCTTACGTGTTTTGGAAAGAGAGTGTTTACCATATCAACCCTTTTATAAATGAGGGGAAGAGATATACTCATAAAAATATAAAACCTTTTGATCTTCCATTTCATTTTTTTGAAGAAGGCTTTAAGGAGCTATTGATGGTCTTTAATCGCAGTGATTATCGGATGATGAAGTGGATATTAAATCACTTATTATGGGAAGTAGCTAGTAAACATTTCAATAAAATGGCTAACAATCGCTAATCAGTATGCCAAATTACAGATTAGACCTTTAATTGATACCTCATACAAAGAAACTGACACAATGATCTTGTTTAATCTAAAGAAGAAAAAAATGCTGAAATATACTAATGATGAAACGCTTATGATCACAACATATTGTCCCTTCGAAAGTAAACCTACATTTGATCCTGAAGAGATTTCCTTTCTCCCAATGCGGTTGGCAATGTCAAAAGGAATGAGTGAAGAGAAGAAAGCAGCAGAAAAATACTTACAGGGATTGAGAATTCTCACTACGATTAGATAATCAATTTGAAGGTATCATCGTAAAACTCATTTCTGAAATCCCAATAATACAGTTTGTTTCAAAAGAAATATAAAGTTAACAAAGGCTTTTCTACATATTACTACGGATCAGACTACGTATTTACCTTTTGTAATTCGTCCAAGTGCGGTTCACTTATTATTTAGACCCTGGGCAAGAACTTAATCCCTTTTCCAAAAAAAGACGAGAATACATGCCATAAATTCATTTTTTAAGATGTTAAATTGAGAGAATAGTTAGGAAATGGTTACACTAAGAGATACTCGGCAAATTGTAAGTACATCAAACCTTTTTTTTACAACAGTTTCTCCATAATCATCACGTCTATAAATTCCCCATCCATAACACCTTGCTTCTCAAAAATGCCAACCTGTCGATAATCCATCTTTAGATATAATCTTTGGCCCCCTTGATTGAATGGGAAGGTGAAGAGAACGATTTTATGAAATTCATTTTCTTTTGCTATCTGCTCTAAGGACTTCAATAGAGAGCTGCCGATACCTTGCCCACGAAACCTGCGATCAATATAAATAGAAAGATCAGCTACGCCCCTATAGGCGCATCGTTGTGAATAGGGGTTAAGAGAGGCCCAACCAAGCACTTCTCCTTCTCTTTCCGCTACAACAACGCTAAAACGTCCCTGGTGATCTTGGAACCATGCTTCCATATAAGACGAATCTTTGGACTCGGTTTCCAATGTAGCAATCCGATCCTCAATACCCTGATTATAAATGCGAAGGATACTTTCTGTATCCGCTGATGTTGCCTTACGAACAATTAACGCAGTCATCATCTGTACCTTCCCCCTATATAAAATATATTTATTTATCACAATAATCACATAAATACGATGTTCTGTTCGAACCTAGAAATCAAATATTCATCGCAGGATTAATAATTTAATGCAGAAATAAATAAGGGGAATCACCCTGTTGCTGGTGTGCCACATCTGCAGTGAGATAAAGTACGTACACTTTGATCATTAGGATTTTGCGTTCTTCTGGGAAGGATCGCGTGCTACGCAGTTATTCAGTAAGCCTAAGCGCCGAGTCATTATTTGAAATAACTCTCGTGCGTTTTCCATTATTTTCACCTCATACATAAGTTATAATCGTAAAACTTGCAAAATGCAACTAAAAATCGAAATGGGTAAATCATGATTTTGGAAGGTCGATATTATAAAATTAGTGTGGCTTTATTAAGTTTTTACATTGCGATAACATAAAGCGCGATTATTATATAATGATTTAATTATATAATGATATACAAATAGAAAGGGGTTGAGAAGAATGCAACAACCAATTCATCTTTATTTTCTTTGTATCCAGAATCGTTGCCGAAGTCAAATAGCCGAGGCTTTTGCCAGACATTATGGTGGTGATCATGTGGTCGCTGAAAGTGCCGGACTTGAATCCGGAGATATCCATCCATATACCATTGAAGTCATGAAGGAAATAGGAATTGATATTTCAAACAAAAGCTCAAAAACAATTGACATGAAAACGTTTATGCAATCGAAAGTCATTATAAAGTTATGTGAACAAGTCAATGAAAAATGTCCAATCGTTCCCTTTGCCATCAAAAATGTTCAATGGAATGTTATTGATCCGTTAACACATGATGGTCTTCTGGGAGACGTAAGAGCTGCAAGGGACGAAATCCAACAGAAAGTTATTGCGCTATTGAAGGAAATGAAAATACCAGTTAATGAGTAAAAATCTTTGTATCGATTTCGGGTGTAGTATCATCGAGTATTCAGTTGTGGTCATGTGGATGAGCATTGTCCGCATTGCCTTCAAGAGTGGAAAAGGTACAATGAGGTTCGAAGATCTGGCAAAATTTTAAATAAACCTAATGTATCTACAGAAATAGCCTTTCTTGATTTTGAAGGAATCAAACAATAATATATGATTATATATTATTTTGTTCGTATTCTTGAGAGGACTGTGTATATGTTCGATATGGAAATGGCTGGAAAACTGAAATTATTAGGTGACAAAACCAGACTCACAATAATGGGACTACTGAAAGATAAAGAATGGTGTGTGTGTGATCTAGTGGGGATTTTAGATATGACTCAGCCCAATGTCAGTCAACATTTAAGGAAATTAAAGGCGCTGGGAATGGTTAAGGAAAGAAGAGGTGGACAATGGGTATACTATTCACTTGATGTGGATGATAAGCCTTTTATTCAAACCGTTCTAGATACTCTACCCGATACTCAGACGTTGCTGTCTTTGTTAAAAGAGAACTATACTGAGGCTGATTGTGATTAATCGAATGATTTAAGTCTCATGAAGGAACATTTAGATCCCGATTTTTATATAACCATATGCTTATATAAGCATATGGTTATATAATGATGAAGGAAAAGGAGGAACGGAATATGAGTTTTTCTCTAGATGATTTGGATGAAATATCATTGGTATTAAAGCTATTGGGGGATAAAACGAGGCTTACCATGATGAAACTGTTGGAGAAGCAAGAATGCTGTGTATGCGAACTTGTCGAAGTTTTCAAAACGAGTCAACCGTCTGTCAGTCAGCATTTACGCAAACTAAAGGATGCAGGTCTGGTAAAGGAAAATCGGAAGGGTCAATGGATTTTTTATTCGATCAATTCTAATAGTATTCATAATGAGTTAATTCAGAAATTGCTGAACTTTGTTCCTTCACAAGATCATGAATTGGAAGAGCTCGATAAGAAAGGTCTTAGAATTTCTTGTAATTAATACGTGCAAGGATCTAAGTGATAAGGAAAACTTATCAAAGGAGATTGAACAATATGAGTCAAAGAGAAAAGAAGTTGTCTTTCTTGGATCGTTATTTAACCTTATGGATCTTTGCGGCAATGGGAATTGGGATTTTGATCGGCTTTTTGATACCTAGCTTTTCGGAAGGTTTATCGAAGATGCAGGTCGGATCGACTTCAATTCCTATAGCCGTGGGATTGATTCTGATGATGTATCCACCGCTGGCTAAAGTGAAGTTTGAGAAACTGGGAAGAGTATTTAAGGATTGGAAAGTCCTACTGCTCTCCTTGGTGCAGAACTGGATTATCGGTCCAGTATTAATGTTTCTGTTAGCCATCTTATTTCTGAGCGATATGCCGGAATACATGATTGGTTTGATCATGATAGGTTTGGCTCGATGTATTGCTATGGTTCTCGTATGGAGTGATCTGGCAAAAGGCGACCCGGAATATACAGCAGGTTTAGTAGCTTTTAACTCCATATTCCAAATTATTTTTTATTCCGTTTTTGCATATCTGTTCATCACAGTAATGCCCGGATGGTTTGGCGTACAGGGAGCAGTTGTAGACATTACGATGGGGCAAATTGCGGAAAGCGTAATGATTTACTTGGGTATTCCATTTGCAGCTGGAATATTGACGCGAGTGATTGCGCTGAAGACAAAGGGTGAGGCTTGGTTCGAGAAGGTTTTCTTGCCAAAGATTGGTCCTCTTACTTTGATTGCCCTTTTATTTACAATCGTGTTGATGTTTTCACTTAAAGCAGATTTAATGATTCAGCTACCTATGGATGTCGTTAGAATCGCTATACCGTTATTAATATACTTTGTCATTATGTTTTTCTTGTCCTTCTGGATGTCCAAAAAAGCGGGAACTTCTTATCCGGTAGCAGCCTCACTTTCTTTTACTGCAGCCAGCAACAATTTTGAACTGGGTATTGCAGTGGCCATCGGTGTGTTCGGATTAAATTCAGGGGCGGCATTTGCCGCTGTTATCGGACCGCTTGTTGAGGTGCCTGTTCTTATCGGGCTTGTAAACGTCTCATTATGGTTCGGAAAGAAGTACTTTAATAAACCGTCACCTGCTGCCTAAACAAAGCATCAAAAATATAGTTACTATTACCTTCAATATAAAGGAGATTATCTATCATGGAAAAGAAAACAATTTACTTTTTGTGTACTGGAAACTCTTGTAGGAGCCAGATGGCTGAAGGCTGGGCAAAGAAATACCTCAGTGATGAGTGGAATATTTACAGTGCAGGTATCGAAGCACATGGTCTTAACCCTAAAGCAGCGAAAGCTATGAATGAAGTAGGTATTGATATCACGTCTCAGACATCCGATATTATTGATTCAGAGCTATTAAATAACGCTGATCTGGTGGTTACCTTGTGTGGAGACGCTGCTGATAAGTGCCCGATTACACCTCCAAAGGTGAAACGGGAACACTGGGGATTTGATGATCCTGCGAAAGCGCTAGGAACTGACGAAGAGAAATGGGCTGTATTCCAGCAGGTCCGTGATCAGGTCGGAGCACGAATTAAACAATTTGCTGAAACCGGCGAATAAGGAATAGTCCAGCCGGGAGAAATCCCGGTTTTTTTCTACAGAAAGGAGATTAAATATATGAACTCTATTGAAATCTATGATCCAGCGATGTGTTGTTCCACAGGAGTATGTGGTCCGAGTGTTGATCCGGAATTAATTCGGATCTCTGCAGTGGTGCATAACCTGAAGAAAAGGGACGTCAATGTTTCCCGTTATAACTTGTCCAGTGAGCCGGCTGCTTTTGTTGCGAATGAAGTTGTTAAACAATTACTGACTGATGAAGGCCCAAATGTATTACCTGTAATTATGGTAGATGGTCAGGTCGTTAAGAAACAAGGTTATCCTACTAATGAAGAGTTAGAGAACTGGACAGGGATTCCGGCTTTTGAACTTACGATGAAGCCTAGAGTGCGTTTAGATCTAAAAGTGAAGTCACAATAAACGAAAGAAGGGTCAACATGTCTATTCGGTTCGATCCACATACCATCCTGAAAACGCCATATTTTTTCTTTACAGGTAAAGGTGGCGTTGGGAAGACTTCAACTGCTTGTGCAGTAGCAGTTGCCTTAGCGGACGCCGGTAAACGGGTTCTGCTCGTGAGTACCGATCCGGCCTCTAATTTGCAAGATGTCTTCGGCCGGGAGTTGTCCAATCAACCCGTCGCAATTGAAGGTGTGCCCAATCTTTTTGTCGCAAATTTAGATCCGGAGTCCGCTGCGGAAGAGTATAAAATGAAAGTTGTTGCCCCGTATCGTGGAGTCCTACCTGATTCAGTTATCAGCACCATGGAAGAACAGCTATCCGGTGCATGTACCGTTGAAATTGCAGCTTTTGATGAATTTACGACGCTGCTTACTAATGAACAATTAAAGTCTCAATTTGATCATATTCTGTTTGATACCGCACCTACAGGTCATACACTGCGTTTATTACAATTGCCATCGGCGTGGAGTGGATTTCTGGATGAAAGTACGCATGGTGCATCTTGTCTGGGGCCTCTGGCTGGTTTAAAATCCAAAAAAACACTATATAACGAAGCCGTCCGCACCTTATCAGATGGTGAAATGACGACGCTAATTCTGGTTACCCGTCCGGAACAATCTCCGCTAATGGAAGCAGCACGTGCATCGTCAGAACTTCGGGGAACAGGTATCAAGAACCAAATGCTGGTCATTAATGGTTTGCTGTTATCTCACAGCGAAGAGGACCCTGTATCTAAAGGGTTTTATAACAGGCAGCGGCGGGCTTTGGAACAATTGCCTGCTGAACTCCAGGAACTGCCGAATTATGTTATTCCATTAGCTCCATTTAACGTGACTGGACTTGAAAGCTTACGTAATCTTTTCCAATCGGATCCGTTGGCATCTACCGAAAAAGTAAATGCTGTGGAGATTGACCGTTCCATTCCGGATCTTGGTGGTTTGATTAATGATCTGGAGGAAAGTGGTATTCGAGTGATCTTTACAATTGGTAAAGGAGGCGTAGGAAAATCCACGGTAGCTTCTGCGATTGCTGTAGGGCTTGCAGAACGTGGACACCGGGTCCATCTCAGTACGACTGATCCTGCCGCCCATCTAGAGTATGTGTTTGGAGAGAATTCAGATCGCATCACACTCAGTCGAGTCGATCCCAAAATCGAACTGGAGAGATACCAGGCAGCAGTCATTCAACAAAATTCGGAATCGCTTGATGAAGAGGGACTCGCTTTTCTAGAAGAGGATTTAAGATCGCCGTGCACAGAGGAAATCGCAGTGTTTAGGGCTTTTGCTGATTTGGTTGAACATTCAGAAGAGGAAATCGTAGTGATTGATACGGCGCCGACCGGACACACCCTATTATTGCTTGATGCAACTCAGGAGTATCATAAAGAAATTGCCCGTTCCTCTGGATGGATTCCAGATTCCGTTCAACATTTGCTCCCTCGTCTTCGTAATCCGAAGGAAACCAGTGTCGTAATCGTCACGTTAGCGGAGGCAACACCTTTTTATGAAGCCTCTCGTTTAGAGTGTGATCTGGAGCGTGCCGGCATTCCAACAAAATGGTGGGCCATCAACCAAAGCTTTGCTGCTGCAGGAACAAATGACAAAGTTCTGAATGGGCGTGCTCATGCCGAGCTACAATGGATTAGTAAGGTTAAAGAAATCTCTAATGGTCATGTGGCAATCATTCCTTGGAAACCGGACGAAATTACAGGGTATGAACAATTGAAAGCTTTGACGGGAAAGTATCTCAAGATAGGAAAGAGAGTGAATGAGGAAAAATGACGATTACGGATGAAGCGAAGCAGTTTATTGAGAACATGATGAAGGAGGCAGGGGTCTCTACTTTGCGGTTTGCATATTCCGGAGCAGGATGCTGTGGACCCAGTTATCAATTGTCGCTTGAGAAACCGCAAGAAAATGATGCGGTGAGCGTAGTAAATCATATTCAAATTGCGGCAGATTCCCGGGTGGCTGACCAAATCGGCGGACTTGTCCTTGATTTTGTGCAGGACGAGCAAGACGCAGGACTAACTATGAGTGGCGGCAGAAACTGCTGTTAAGCCGACAGGAGAGAGCTATTATGGCAAATTACCACGCACTTATCGAGAATAAAGTATATATTGGTGGAGAGAATGCTTTGCTTGAAGCCCTTAAAGAGAATGAGATTACAGATGTGTTTGATTTGAGAGATAACGGAACGGAGGCAGAAGGCTTTCCAACCGAAGTAACCCGTCATCACTTCCCAATCGTAGAGGATGAAGCAGGCCAAGGGTCTTATGTGAAAGCAGCTATTCAGGCAGTTACAGACGCAGTGAACAGTGGAAAGACGGTGTATTTTCATTGTGCAGGGGGTCGTAATCGCACAGGAACAGTAGCCACTGGAGTTTTACTTGAACTAGAAATGGCTTCTACCGTAGAAGAAGCGGAAGCTTTGGCCAAAGAAAAACGTCCAGACATCAATATCAAGCAAGAAATGCGTGATGTGTTGAGAGGGTTTTATGTCAGCAGAAAATAAAGTATTAGACTGAATATCTTTATTTCACGCGGCTTTTCGAATTGTCATACCGTCAGACCCCATAAATAAGTTTAAACTGACCCAAGAAATTGAAACAGCGACAGCAAAGGACGAGAAAATAAAGTCCTAGACTGTCGCTATTTCATTGAACTAACGTTCCACGTTAGTTGAAACATTATTTTTGTTAATGTTCTATGTCTTTCCAATTTAAATAAGCTTGGAACATCTCAACAAAAGTAAGATTATGTTTACTTGAAATATTCTTAACCACCTGAATAAATCCTCTGAGTTCAACCTCTTTATTTTGAAAACCAATCGTATTGACGAGTTTTTTTATCTCCGAGTATATCGTCGACCATCGCGTACACCCCTGCACCTTTAACGCTAAATTCTTTATACAGTCTATCCACTGTTACAAAAGAAGGGTTGGGTGTTTAACGTAATCTAAATTTAATAACAACAGCAGACATCAAATTGGCCAGTTGCCGTTGATTGGGCTATAGTTTCCCCGTTAGTGTAATACTTTCTAGCCTCAATTTTCATTTACCTTTAGATCTCTATAAATATAATTAGGCACGAAATTGATATATAACAGTTCTGCGATCAATTCAATTACTGTTTGGGTTACTATTACTGATGCTGCGATTGTAGCCATCTCTTCTGGTAAGGTAAGGGCCAGAGGAAGTACAACAAGGGAATTTCGTGTTCCTGCGCTAAAAATCAGTGCACGCCCATCTGGTGGCCCGATACGAAAAATAGATGATATCGTTCGAGAAATAACTGGTGACACAATATGAAATAATACATAAATTGGTATCACTGCAATAATGACATTGAAATCCTTTACAACCCTATCAATTTGAGAGCCTATCACTAAAAAGAGTACGAATGCCATAAGCGGGACGGGGAGCCACGCAGTGTAGTCCAGTGCTTTAATACCTCGTGTGCTTTTTTTATTTGAGAACTGAATAGCTAAAGCGAATAGTAAAGGAATGATGATTAAATAAACAAAAGCTTCAATAAAAGGACCAATTCTAACTATTTGTGATGCCTCATTACCAATGAACAGCCAAAGATAAAAAGGCAGCATAATCATTTGGACAACAAAAAGTACTGGAGTAGAAGCAAGAATTAACTTTTCATTTCCTTTACCCAATTGGGTAAATACTATGACATAGTCTATACATGGAGTTAGAAGTACCAAGCAAACTCCAATTAGAACTGGGGTAGGCTGAGGAAAAACCTTGATTAATAAGAATACAAGCAAGGGAATTAAGATAAAGTTAACAAGCAATAAGGCTCCTATGAAGCGTCCATTAGAGAATGCTTCCTTTAATTTCAGAAATGGAATTTGACAAAACATACTGAATTAAAGGACAGCAATCACAAAGGAAACCAAGGATTCTAGGAAGCCACCTATTCGTGGACTTATTAATCCCACTATCCCTCCAACAATTAAGGCTACTACGTATACGGAAATTTGGTTCGTTTCTAAACTCTCCCTTTGAGGCACCTATCCACACTCCTCTTGTTTACCCGGATTATATCACACAGTTTTGTAAGTGTTCTTCTAATGCCTATTAATAACATATTGTTTTTTATTTTCTAGGTTTCCCCCTTGGTAATAACTATGAACAAACCAATTTTAAGCAGGATAGCTCAATAAATTTTGTTTAAAGAATTAGGATTCCTAATTCTTTTTTTAATTTCATTCAAGTATCCACTTGAATATTTCCGAAAAAAGAGTATAGTATATTCAAACAGACACTTGAATGATAATGGAGTGAGAAAATGGGTAAAAAAGATACTTGTGAGATTTATTGTTACGATGAAGAAAAGGTGATTCGAATACGCGGGGATTTACAAACAATTGATATATCTAGTGTTTCCCAATTGTTTAAAGCTATAGCTGATGAAAATAGAGCAAAAATCACCTATGCATTGTGTACGGATGAAGAGCTATGTGTTTGTGACATAGCAAATATAATAGGGTCAACGGTGGCTAATGCTTCTCATCACTTACGAACACTTCATAAACAAGGGGTTGTGAAGTATCGAAAAGAAGGGAAGTTGGCATTCTATTCATTAGTTGATGAACACATTAAACAGTTAATCATTATTGCTTTAGCACATAGTAAGGAGGTTGAGATAAATGTCTGATCAACAAACGAAATTATCCGAACAAGAAATGAAAACCTATAGGGTTCAAGGGTTTACCTGTACAAACTGTGCAGCTATCTTTGAAAATAATGTTAAAGAACTACCAGGTGTACATGATGCAAAAGTGAATTTTGGAGCATCTAAAGTTTATGTTAAAGGTACGACAACAATTGCAGAATTAGAAAAAGCTGGAGCATTTGAAAATCTAAAGATTCGCGATGAAAAAGAACAAAGAGTAGAACGTGAACCATTTTGGAAGCAAAAAGAAAACATTAAGGTGTATATTTCAGCTATATTGCTTGTTATTAGTTGGTTTTTAGGAGAGCAATATGGGGAAGATCATCTTCTTCCGACGATTGGTTATGCAGCGTCCATTTTAATTGGCGGATATTCACTATTTATTAAAGGTCTAAAAAACATAAGCAGATTAAAATTCGATATGAATACGTTAATGACCATTGCTATTTTAGGAGCCGCGGTAATTGGTGAATGGGGTGAAGGAGCAACAGTTGTTATTTTTTTCGCTATCAGTGAAGCATTAGAGCGTTATTCAATGGATAAGGCTCGTCAATCTATTGAATCATTGATGGATATTGCTCCAAAAGAAGCGTTAATTCGTCGTGGAAATGAAGAAATGATGATCCACGTTGATGATATTCAAGTTGGAGATATTATGATCGTAAAGCCTGGTCAAAAATTGGCTATGGATGGAGTTGTCATTAAAGGTACTTCTACGTTAAATCAGGCTGCGATTACGGGTGAAAGTGTTCCAGTAACAAAAACAATTGATGATGAAGTGTTTGCTGGAACTTTGAATGAAGAAGGGTTGCTTGAAGTTAGAGTAGCAAAACGAGTTGAAGATACTACACTTTCAAAAATTATTCATCTTGTTGAAGAAGCTCAAGCAGAACGAGCACCTTCTCAAGCGTTCGTCGATAAATTTGCGAAATACTATACACCAGCTATTGTTGTCTTGGCTCTGTTAATCGCTGTTGCTCCTCCATTACTATTTGGCGGTGATTGGAGTGAATGGATTTATCAAGGTTTAGCTGTATTAGTGGTTGGTTGTCCGTGTGCATTAGTTGTTTCAACTCCGGTTGCCGTCGTCACTGCAATAGGAAATGCTGCAAGAAATGGTGTTTTGATCAAAGGTGGAATCCATTTAGAAGAAGCAGGAGCCCTTAAAGCGATTGCTTTTGATAAAACTGGGACATTAACAAAAGGTATTCCTGCAGTAACAGACATCGTGACGTATAGTGGAAACGAAAACGAATTAATGATGGTAACTGCAGCTATAGAAAAAGGATCGCAACACCCACTTGCTTCAGCCATTATGAGAAAAGCAGAAGAAATTGGATTGAATTTTAATAGCCTGTCAGTTGAAGAGTTCCAATCTATAACAGGTAAAGGGGTAAAAGCAAAAGTAAATAATGAAATGTATTATGTTGGAAGTCCATATCTTTTTGAAGAATTGCATCAAACGATTGAAACTTCTATTAAAGAAAAAATTATTCATATGCAAACAGAAGGAAAAACTGTAATGGTGTTAGGGACGAAAATAAAGATTCTGTCGTTAATTGCCGTAGCAGATGAAATGAGAGAATCGTCCAAAGAAGTCATCAGTAAATTAAATTATATGGGAATTGAGACAGTGATGCTGACCGGTGATAACCAAAGAACCGCAGCAGCAATTGGAAAACAAGTCGGTGTTTCTGATATTAAAGCTGATTTACTACCCGAAGATAAGTTGAATTTTATTAAAGAACTTCGAGCAAAGCATCATAGTGTAGCAATGGTCGGGGATGGCGTAAACGATGCACCAGCACTTGCAGCTTCTACTGTTGGTGTAGCGATGGGTGGTGCCGGGACTGACACAGCCTTAGAAACGGCTGACATTGCGTTAATGTCTGATGATTTAAGAAAATTGCCATATACCATTAAATTAAGCCGCAAAGCTCGTGTCATCATCAAACAAAATATTACCTTCTCTTTAGCAATTAAAATAGTGGCATTACTGTTAGTTATGCCTGGTTGGTTAACGCTATGGATAGCAATATTTGCCGATATGGGGGCAACATTGCTTGTGACATTAAACAGTTTAAGGTTATTGAAAGTTAAAGAATAAATTTAATTATGTAATCAAGGCAGTAATCTATTAAGCTAACTGGACACGATAGCATTCCTGTAGAGCGTTAATTATCAGCTTTGCAAAAAAACAAGCGCCTCGGTACGATGGGAGTACGCAACGGGTCATAGCCCTTTAAATCCCATCATCCAGGAGGACGCTCTACTATGAAGTTTAAATCGCAGGACAGACAAAATCAACTCATTGAAAAAATTACCGCCCAGCATCTAGTCGTAGGAATCGACATTGCTCAGCAAACGCATGTCGCTCGTGCTGTTAACTTTCGAGGAATCGTGGTCGGTAATCCTCTATCCTTTTCTAATGATGAAGAGGGTTTTCAATTCCTTCTTCGTTGGATTCAAACGTTGCAATCCACACACGCTTTAACGGAGGCTATTGTTGGTATGGAGCCTACCGGGCACTATTGGTTTAGCCTATCCAACTGGCTTTCGGATCGCCAGTTTGAAGTCGTTCTAGTCAATCCACATCTCGTGAGAAAAAATAAGGAGAACCGCGACAATACGCCATCCAAGAGCGACAAAAAGGATGCTCTGGTCATCGCTGATATGGTCAAAAACGGCTATTATTTGTTCATTCGCAACACACCAGAAGCCTTCGAAGAATTACGTGTCTTTCTCTCAAACCGCGACTCTGTCGTAACGAGACTCGTTAGTGCGAAGAACCAAATCCATCGCTGGGTCGACGTTGTTTTTCCTGAGCTGCGACAAGTCTTCAAAAACATCATGTGTACAGGTTCACTAGCCACACTTCGTCTTTTTCCTACACCCGAAGAATTGTATAAACTTCAGCCTCAAGACGTCCTGCAAGGTTGGAAATCGGTTATGAAACGGCATTCTGGTGAACCAAAGGCCAAAGCTCTTATCTCTTTTGCTAGCCGTTCTGTTGGCACTAAGCAAGCATTGCATGCCTACAAACTTCACTTGAAGCAACTTCTCGATGAGTACGACCTTGCTTGCCTGCAACTAAAAACGGTAGAGACAGAGATTGTTGCCGTTCTAAAACGTATTCCATTTGCTGAATCCATGCTTGCTGTCAAAGGGATAAGTGTTATTTCACTAGCCGGTATTCTAGGTGAGGCAGGGGATTTAAGCGGATTTGTGCACGGCAATGCCTTGCTGCGCCATGCTGGGCTAAACCTCGCAGAAGCTAGTTCAGGCAAATGGACTGGACAAATGAAGATTAGCAAACGAGGACGATCTCGTCTCCGCCGTTTCATCTTTATGATGACCATGAGTTTAGTAGCAAGTAATTCGGAGTTTAAAGCCATGCATACCTACAATGTACAAGTAAAGAAGATGAAGAAAATGAGGTCTATTATGAAACTGTGTGGAAAGTTAGCTCGAATACTTGTAGGGATGGCCCGCAGTGGCGAAGCTTACAACCCTCCAAAAACAATGCCTATTCAGCTCGCAGCTTAACCTATAACCTACCGTTTCGTAGCACGAGTATTGGCTTATTTGCAGGATTTCAAAGAAAGCACGGAGTACCGGATATATTTAACCAAAGGGCACAGACCCGTAACGATAGCAAGACCGGCCTCCACCCCTTGGACAGGCGTAACGAAGGAATGAGAGGGCACAGACCCGTTGAGACATGGGAGTGAAAACCTCCAAGGGAGGCGTGGAGAAAGCGTGCAGTAAATGGAATTATATGGGGCAGGATATGTTCCCCACTATTCCCGTGCGTCTTCATGTTGCCGAAGTCTAACACGGAGTTCCCCTTCTGATCTTTCACCCCTTACCCACCGGGCGAAATCCTGCGAATAAGCGAGTATTAGTGAGAAAACTATATCGTATCGAGGGAGTTAAACATAAAGGGTTCCACATATTAGTCATGCATAATATGTAGAACTCTATATTTTATTTGATTTTCATAAGTTTAGGTCTTGATAATTTTCAGTCTAAAACATTATTTTCTTCTGACATTTACCCTTCACAATCAATAAAATTCTACCATGTGAAGACTATTTCCAAACGGACATAGTCTTTTTTTATTTAACTGTTGTAAAATACAACAGTTGTGTGTTACATTTTAGTGGGAGGGATGAAGATGAAAAGAAAAGGAATACATCAACCAACCATTGAGGATGCCATTGAGATTAGTGGAATAGAAACACTGCATCCTGGAGGCTTTGCTTTAACTAAACGCACTGCAGAGATTGCAGAGCTTAAACAGGGGATGCGGGTTTTGGATGTATCCAGTGGAAGAGGAACTCAAGCAATATTTTATGCAGAGAACTATGGGGTTCAGGTGACTGGATTAGACATCTCAGTAAAAATGATCGAGTCCGCGTCGAACTCTGCTAGATTGGCCGGTATGACGGGCTGTGTCTCCTTCCGTCAGGGAGATTCTCAGGCTTTACCCTTTGGTGATGATACCTTTGATGTGGTAATTAATGAATGTGCGGTTGGAATCCCGGATGATTCAGAACAGGTTCTGAATGAAATGGTGCGTGTTGTGAAACCTGGTGGTACCGTAGTGATCCATGAATCCATCTGGAAAAAGCAAGTGACGGAAAATGAGAAGGAAGAACTAGCTGAAAGGTACGGAACGACTCCTTTGGAATTAGAGCAATGGAATGAAATGCTGAGAAAATCGGGTGTCGTCAACATTATTGCGGAGTATGAAGAATGGTCACAACCGGAAAAATTCTGGAAGGTTCGAAAAGATCGAGATGTTAAGCATCATTCGAAGCTGCTTACTTTACCCGAAAGACTGATAACCTTGAAACGGATTGTGCAGAAGCATGGAATTAAAGGTGTATTTAAGGTTATGGAGAACGAGAAGATTTTTTTTAAAGCTGTACTAGATGGCAAGATAGGATATAGCCTGTATAAAGGGGTTAAAGGTTCGTAATATTTCTCTATTCATTATTGAGGTGAAACCATGGAAAATGTAGATTTACTTAGGAATTTAATGAGAGCTTTCGATAAAAACATTGGTGCTCTAGAGAAAACACAACTCATGTGTTGCGGAGCAACGATCGGACAATGCCATGCTATTATGGAAATTGGGCTTGCGGGTGAAATCTCACTCATAGATCTGGCTAATGTACTTAATCTGGATAAAAGCACCATGAGCAGAACGGTAAATAACTTAGTAGCAGATCATTGGGTTGAAAGAATTATTGATCCGAACAATAGGCGTTATGTGAAGCTGATGCTTTCAACCAAGGGACAGGTTTTAAATGAGCAAATTAGTGCTGTTCTTAATGCATACTTTGGAAAGATTATGAATGATATACCGGAGAACAAACGGGAGCAGGTTACAGAGAGCCTAGAACTGTTGATCTATGCGTTAAATAAGAATAACTGCTGTTAACTACATTCTCGGTTAAAAAGAAAGGATGAACAACAATGTCCAAAGTTGTAGATACCATTGTCATTGGTGGTGGGCAGGCGGGTCTCGCATCCGGTTATCATTTGCAAAAGGCTGGACTGGATTTCATGATCTTGGAAGCCGGTGATCAGCCGGGGGGGGCTTGGCCACAATATTATGATAGCCTTAAGTTGTTTTCTCCTGCACGATATTCGTCATTACCAGGTTTCGCTTTCCCAAAAGATTCAAACGAGTACCCGTTACGTGATGAGGTCATCTCCTATCTACGTGTATACGCTGAGAAGTTCAAACTTCCATTAATGTTAAATAGCAAAGTGGAACGAGTCGAAGCTGTCAACGGCGGCTTTGATATCATAACTTTAAATGGCAAGAGATATCGAACCAAATCGACTATTAGCGCATCGGGTTCTTTTCATCGTCCATATATTCCTAATCTTCCTGGAACTGAGTCTTTTCAAGGAAACCTTCTTCATTCGTCCGAATATAAACGACCTGAACCGTTTCGCGAGCAGCGTGTTATCGTTGTGGGACGGGGAAACTCGGGCGTTCAAATCGCAGTAGAACTGGCCGATTATGCCACCGTATCTTTAGCTGTTCAACATCCAGTCAAATTTACTCGTCAACGATTTCTAGGGCTTGATCTTCATTTCTGGTTGAAAATGACTGGAGTTGATACATTTCCATTCTATCGAATCGGTAAGGAACCTCCGAGTCCCGTTTCTGTATTCGACCTTGGTGGATACCGTAAGAAAATAGACAACGGCAATCCGAATCAAAAACAAATGTTCTCAGGTTTTTATCCTGAAGGTGTCATTTGGGCGAATGGAGATAAGGAACCCGTCGACAGTGTGATATTTGCCACGGGCTATCGTCCTAATATTCCGTTTCTTCATCAGACTGGTGCGCTTGCTATGGATGGCAGACCACAGCATGTTGCCGGTGTGAGCACAGAAGTTCCGGGACTGTATTATGTAGGATTAGCGAATCAGCGGTCATTTGCGTCAGCTACGATACGAGGTGTAGGAGCAGATGCTAAATATGTTGTACAACATATTACACGGTTCCTTCGAAAACCATAACTCCTGAACTAATCAAATACAGTCAGTTTTGAATAATACATGGATGTATTGGGATGAATGGAGTTGATTAATTTTATATTTGCATTTTGCAAATAATTATAATATAATGAAAACAACAGTTGATAATAAAACGCCCGATTTTTATGTTATTTCAGTCGATTGGTAGGATAATCATGTATATTTTTCATTTTATATATTTGCATAACGCAAATAATATTCCGTGCCATTGTAAGGAGGTGAGAGGTAATGAATAATGACTCAGTTAAGTTTACAGATGAAATTTGTTGTCCAGATGCTAAGGTTCAACGAAAAGTGAATATCGAAAATGAAGAAACATGTTGTAATGAACCCGAAGATAAGGGGTGTTGTCCTGCAGATGAGAATTAGTTATTTGGGATTTACCGTTACATCATTTGATTTGAATCGAAAAAGGAGACCACTACCATGAAAAAAATCGATGTGTTTGATTCAGGGGGATGTTGTTCAACCAACGTTACAGATCCTAAAGCTAAAATGAATTCCATTCGTTTCTCTGCAGCTGCTAATAATTTATTTGTAAAAGGTTATGACATTAACAGATATAGTTTACTAAGCCATACAGAAGTATTTAATTCTAATGAACAAGTAAAGACGCTAATGGATGCTGATTTGAACAATTTACCTATCACAATAGTTAATGGGGAAGTCGTAAAAACTCAAGATTTCCCATCTAATGAAGAGCTTTCAGAATGGCTCAATATTTCCGTCGAAGAGATATTAAAAAAACAAACGGTGAATATTCAAATTAACTCTTGTCAAGATTCCGAATGAATGTAGTGACATTGCCCAAACAACAGGCACCTTGTGGGTTATTAATCTCACATCCACAACGATTAGCTTGAACTTGCTCTCGTATATGTTTAATTGGATACTGATTTTCTTGAACAGCTTTTATTAAACGTTCTCTTGTCCATCCAAAGCAGTAGCAAACAGGGACATCCAGCGCATCGTCTTTTTGGAACACCGATACTTTGAGCATATCTTTGTCAAAGGTCTGATCATAGCTAAAATAAACAACTTCGCAAGATGAATTAGAGCAAAAAGAGTAAGTCGATTCAGCGTGAATAGTTTCTAACGCTGTTGGTTGAAGCAATGCTTTGAGCGTAATCGTTTGAATGCTTTTGCCTTTTTGGTGACAACCAGGGCATTGAGAAGGTATTGTTGGTTTTTCTGTGGATGTTTGACAACAGCTATCCATTTTTTATCACTCCTTATACAGTTTTGAATGTGCGAATAGGTGTAAATCTGGCTTCCTTACACGTACAAGTATCGTTGGCGATAACGATATTTCCCATTCCGTTTAATACAAACACTTCCGTCTTCGGAAAATCGCTAAAATCTCCATAACAAAACGCATCCCATTGTTCTTTACCCTGTACAAACAAATGTCCGGTACTATTGTAGCATACGCAATTAAAAGCAACAATCTTCTAAAAAAGATCCAATAATTAAAACAACCTGGGAGGTACTACAGATGATTCCATTATTTGATGTTAATAAAATTGATATTACACCTTATTTATTTTTCACTGGTAAAGGTGGAGTTGGTAAAACTTCAACAGCATGTGCAACAGCTATATCTTTAGCAGATCAAGGAAAGAAAGTTCTATTGGTAAGCACAGATCCCGCGTCCAATTTACAAGATGTATTTAATACGAAATTAGATATGCATTACAAGGAAATACCGGAAGTGCAGAATCTTTATGTTGCAAATTTGGATCCTGATCAAGCGGCTCAAGAATATAGAGAAAGCGTAGTTGGTCCCTATCGTGGAAAGCTCCCTGATGTGGTCATTCAACAAATGGAGGAACAACTTTCCGGATCATGTACGGTAGAAATCGCATCGTTTAATGAATTTTCTACACTGTTAACGGATAAGAAAATCCAGGCTGAATTCGATCATATTGTTTTTGATACAGCACCAACTGGACACACTTTAAGATTGCTTCAACTACCCAATGCATGGAATGAGTTCTTAGAGGATAGTACAGAAGGAACCACAAGTATGGGATTACTCGCTGGGTTAAACGAACGGAAAGACGTATACGAACAAACGGTGAAGGTATTATCTGATCCCATGCAAACGTCGTTAGTGCTTGTCACTAGAGCAGATACTGCGCCACTACAAGAAGCAGCTCGTGCTTCAAAAGAGTTAGCTGACACGGGAATTCGTAACCAAATGCTTATCATTAACGGGTTATTGAATCATCCTATGTTATCCGATGCTACGGCAGCCGCTTTCGCTACACGTCAAGAAGAAGCTCTAAACCGCATTCCTGAAGCATTAAAGACACTTGCTACATGGGCTGTCCCACTAGTGCCATTTAATATTACAGGTGTAGAAAATGTGCGCAAACTTTTCGACGAAACGCAAAGCATCCCAGATCAAATCTCAGAACTAACGGATGTGAATTATCCTCATCTGACTACAATTCTTGATGATATTATAGAGCGTAATCAAAGAGTAGTTTTCACGATGGGTAAAGGGGGCGTTGGCAAGACAACTGTGGCGAGTGCAATTGCTGTTGGATTAGCAGAACGCGGCAAAAAGGTTCATCTAACAACAACGGATCCAGCTGCTCATCTTGATTATGTCATGCATGAAGATATTAAGACACTCATCTCGATGAGTAAAATTGATCAAAAAGAAGAAGTTGAAAAATACAGAGAGGAAGTCTTAAACAGAGCACGTGAAACTATGGATGAACAAGGTGTTGCTTACGCAGAAGAAGAACTAAATTCTCCGTGTACCGAAGAAATTGCTGTATTTCGTGCTTTTGCTAATATTGTCGAGCGTGCGGACAATGAGATTGTCGTGATAGACACAGCTCCATCAGGTCATACACTACTGCTACTCGATGCTACGAAATCTTACCATAAAGAAATTGCAAATTCTTCAGGTGAAGTCCCTGTATCTGTTCAAAACTTATTACCTCGATTACGGAATGAACAAGAAACAAGTATTGTCATTGTAACTCTTGCAGAGACAACACCGGTTTATGAGGCGGAACGACTGTCTGTGGATCTACAACGTGCTGGAATTACACCAAAGTGGTGGGTTGTGAACCAGAGTATGATCATGACTCATACCCAAGATCCAATTCTTCACACAAGAGCATTGGGAGAACAACTATGGATTCAGCGCGTGAAAGACACATCCGATGGAAATTTCGTTGTTATTCCATTGCATAATCAAGAGATTATTGGTTATCAAGCACTCAAACAATTAGTAACAAACTAAAAATGACCTGGAGGAAGAGAATATGAAGATTTCGGATAGTGCTAAAGTATTCATTGAGAACATCATGAAAGATAATGAAGGAAAGATCCTTCGTATATCCCAAACAAGTTCAGGATGTTGTGACCCAAATGTAAACCTTGCATTGGATGATGCGAAAATAGAGGATCATATTCAAACCATTAATGATATTCAAGTTGTGATAGAGCCAGAGAGAGTTACTATTTTAAACAACATTATTTTAGACTTAGATGAAGGGAATTTAGTGATACTGAATGAAGGATCTAGCTGCTGTTAAATTCCATTATGTAATACTTGCATAATGCAAATAAATAAAGTATAACTAAGGGAAAGGACAGGAGGTAAGTCACTTGGAAAATTTGCGGGATATGTTTCAGATTATGACTCGGAGATTCGGAGTATTGAATAAAGTATGCTGTACAGCGGGTGGAATTGATATCTCTCCCATACAGAGCCACATCCTATATGAAATAGATAAACAGCATAATCCTAACATACAACAAGTAGCCGATACACTTGGAACAGATATTACAACATTTAGCCGTCAGATCCAAACTTTAGTTAAAATGAAGCTTGTACAAAAGACACCAGATCCTAGTGATCGTCGTATCTATGTCCTTTCCCTAACTGTTGAAGGAAAGTTTATTGCTGAAACGATTGATCAACAAATGAATTCATATTTAACGGAAGTATTTTCGCATATGAATGAGTTTGAGCGCCAAACTGTTATTCGTTCTATTCAGTTGCTTAATGATTCTATGGCTAAATCAAAAGTGTGTTGTTCACCATAAGGATATGAAACATTCGTATCGTTGCATTTTGCAAATTCATAACATCTAATCCTCTCGATTAGGGAGGGAATTTTGTTGATTTAGCCAAGGAGTTAGTATACCTTACGACGAATGATCCTGCAGTTTAGATCGATCACATAGCAGCTGAAGATATCGAAGATATGATAACCAAATGTTGTAAGAGGACAAGAACATATACCTTTTGAAATCCGCGCAGGGCGCGGATTTTTTATTATGGCTTAAGCCAGTTGAGTGCGTGAAACGCACGAAACAAAAAACCACCCGCTATGCGGGTGGAGGGAACGAGGGTTTGACCACCAAGACCATTCCGATAGAATTGAGATGTTCAGGCTCAAAGGAAAGGAATGGTCATAGATGGCAATCAAGAGCTATAGTCTAGCTCACACGAAGTGGATATGCAAATACCATATCGTGTTCACCCCGAAGTATAGACGGAAAGAAATATATAATCAAGTGAGGAAAGATTTGATCGAAATCTTCAAGCGTTTATGTAAATACAAGGGGTCGAGATCATAGAGGGTCACTCACATGATGCCAGATCACGTACACATGCTGGTAGCGATACCGCCGAAAGATCGCCGTGTCCACGTTCATGGGATATCTGAAGGGGAAAAGTTCGCTCATGATCTTTGAGAAGCATGCTGGGCTAAATTATAAGTATGGGAATCGAAAATTTTGGGCGGAAGAGTACTATGTAAGCACCGTGGGTTTAAATGAAGCCACCGTAGCCAAATACATTCGTGAACAAGAAGCACATGACCAAGCCATAGATAAATTGAGTGTAAAAGAATACGAAGATCCATTCAGTGACAAAAGGAACAAAAAGAAATAAGCCCGTTTAACGGGTAAGTGAAAATGATAAATTACACTGAGCCTGAACAAATGTGTGGTCAGGCTAGCGTCTTTAGGCGCAGTTTGGCAACAGGGGGTTATACCCCAAGAGCAAACCACCCGTTGGACGGGTGGTCCTGATTTTATGGGTACAAGTTCTTGTCCTTTGCTCGGGACAAGAACTTGTACCCATTGCCAAGAATGGACAAGAGCTTGTTCCTATTACCGTAAACATTTTTTTTGAAAAAGTCGTAAATAAGCGACGATGGTAGTGTATGCAGGGTAAATACAGGCCATTGAATGTTGCGAATGTTTTATGAATAAAAAACTAATTTCCGCTCAGTTAAATCTGGCTCTGATCTTAGATGTATCGAGCGGTCACTTATTGCTTCGACGTCCTGCCGGTCATGGGTAACAAACAGGCAGGTCATCTCCGCTTTCTTTAAGATCGTCCGCAGCTCGGAACGGATCGATTCCTTTAGCCCCGCATCGAGGTTGCTGAAAGGTTCGTCCATCAGCAGAATCGTCGGCTTCTGCGCCAGCGCCCGAGCGAGCGCCACCCGTTGCTGCTGCCCGCCGCTGAGCTCATGGGGATAACGTTCCTTGAATTCGCCAAGCTGGACAAGGTCAAGCATTTCCTCCAGACGCTTGGCCCGCTCTTTTCTCGGAAGCCGGTGAAGGGCGAACTCGATATTTTTCCGGACATTCATATGAGGAAAAAGCGCGTAATCCTGGAATACCATCCCGACACCCCGTTGCTCCGGCTGTACAAAGGTACTTTCATTGACCACAGGAGCGCCGTTAATCCGGATTTCCCCTCCAGCCGGAATCTCCAGGCCCGCGATCAGCCGCAGCAGCGTGCTTTTTCCGTTGCCGCTTGCGCCGACAATGCCGACAATATCCCCTTTTTCAATGGAGCAGGAGAACCGTTCGATAACCGGGGGAATCCCCCGTCCGTAAGAGAACGAAAGATTATGGATTTCTACAATACTCATTTTTCCCACTTCCTGTCTAAGCGATGCATTACATAAACCGAGATGAAGCTGATGAAGATAATAAGCAGAGACGGGATGGATGCTTCGAAAATTTGTTCGTCGTTCGCGTACCGGTAAGCTTTTGTAGCCAGGGTCTCGAAATTGAAAGGTCTGAGTATCAAAGCAAGCGGAAGTTCCTTGCAGATTTCCACAAAGGTTAAGATACAACCGCTCATTACCGCCCCCTTGATCAAAGGCAGATCCACTTTAATAAATGTTTTCGTCATCCCAAGCCCCAGCATCCTGGATGCTTCCGTAAATTTCTGTCCCGTTTTCTCAAATCCGACTTCCACAGCATTGAATCCTGTAGCCATAAACCGGATCACATAGCCCATAACCAGCATGGCCAGGGTTAAACTGAGCACCAGAGGTGTTCCGTTTAATGCAAACTGATGATGAACAGCGGCCCAACCTTTATCCAACTGCAGGAACACGACCAGCACGCCGATGGCAATAATCGCTCCAGGAATGGAGTAGCCGGCGGTTACCGCTTTGGAGAGAAAAAATGAAGCTGTAGAACGCGAACGATTCGCAGCGGCTACAATCAGCGCAAACACCATAATAATCAGTGTGGAAACAGCAGCCACGGACAAGGTCTGATAGACAAGATGGACAAAGTCCCCATTCCACATGGTGTCGAAGGTCCAACTGGCCCATTCGA
Source organism: Paenibacillus sp. VTT E-133280 (assembly GCF_002264385.1). Lineage (NCBI taxonomy): Bacteria > Bacillati > Bacillota > Bacilli > Caryophanales > Paenibacillaceae > Paenibacillus > Paenibacillus sp. VTT E-133280. Next base: position 21,380 of record NZ_NFUX01000060.1, on the reverse strand, counting down.
TCAATTGAAGAAGCGGAAACAGGAAAGATGCACACCAGACAATCATACAAAACACGGCTGCCGATATTCCCGGCAATCCGGTAAGTCGTCTTGGCACAAGCGGTCTCGATTTGCTGGTTGTAGAGCTGTAAGCCCGCCGTTTGCGAAGCAGCATTTCGACAAAGAACAGGCCTAGCACAATAATCATCAGCCAGGCGGCAAGGCGCATGGCCGAATCGGCATCGTACATCCCGAACCAGGTCTGAAAAATTGCCGTAGACACGGTCTGTATTCCGAAATAGCTGGTGACTCCGTAATCGCTCAGCACCTCGAACATGACCAGACTGACGCTACCTGCAATGGCCGGCCGGGATAATGGAAGGGCGATACGGATATAAATGGACCAGCCATTTCTTCCAAGCAGCCGGGCGTTCTCAATATAAGAAGCGCTCTGTTTTTCCAGGAACGATTTGGTGATCAGGTATACGTAAGGGAACAGAAACAAGGTGAATACAATAACCGCGCCCCGCATTGAAGAAAACGTAATAAGTTCCTGATCGGGGACGATCCCGAGCCGGTTCCGAAGAGTGGTCTGGACAACACCGGTGTAGCTGAACATCGTGCTGTACGTAAATGCGGCAATATAAGGAGGAATCGCCAAAGGCAGGACCAGTGCCCACCTGAAGAACCGTTTCCCCGGAAAATCAAACACCGCTACTAGCCAGGCTAGCGTGACACCGAGCAGTCCTGTAAGTACGGCAACCGTCATTGTCAGCTGAACCGTCTGGGAAATATAATCCTTGACCAGATACTGCCTGATTTGCACCCAGTTTTCGTTCGGCGGATCAAAGATCGAGAGGAATACGAAAAAAATGGGCAGCAAAATGACTGCTGCCCCCGCTAAGCTTACGATCCGCCAAACGCTAAGGCGTCTTTTTAACTTTACCTTAACTGCGTTTAGATGCATATGTTATTTCCAGCCTGTTTTGTTCATGATCTCAATCGCCTTGGCATTGTGAACGCCCAGTTTGTTGAAATCGATTTGCTGCGCTTTGAAAGTTCCCCAGGTTTTGAGCAGTTCAGGCAGCTCTGTTTTTGCATTTACCGGGAACTCATAGTTTTCATTGGTAACCATGGTCTGCGCTTCTACGCCGGTCAGGAATTCAATGAGCTTCAAGGCATTTTCCGTATTCTTGCTGTGTTTGATTACTCCTGCGCCGCTGATATTTACATGAGCGCCTGTTGTTTCCTGGTTCGGGAAGAATACACCGATGTTTTGCCCGACCTTCACTTCTTCAGGATCATCCGAGTTCAGCAGCAGACCTACATAGTAAGTATTCATAATCGCAACATCGCCCACACCGGCAACGATAGCTTTCGCCTGGTCACGGTCGTTTCCTTCAGGAGTACGGGCCAAGTTGGCAACAAGTCCTTTGGACCACTCTTCAGCGTTCACCTCTCCGTTCAGTTCAATGAATGACGACAGAAGGGACTGGTTATACAAGCTTGAGGAAGGACGGACAAGTACTTTACCTTTCCAAGCAGGGTTTGTCAGATCCTCGTAGGTGGACAGTTGTTCGGGTTTAACCCGATCCTTAGCGTATACAATCACACGGGCGCGTGTGGAAAGTCCGATCCACTCATTGTCGGGATCACGAAGTTCTTGAGGTACGTTTTGATCGATGGTTTCCGAAGTTACCGGCTGAAGCAATCCGGACTGCTTGGCATTGTTCAATACGCCTCCGTCAACGGTAAGGAACAAGTCAGCCTGTGTGCTTTCTCCTTCACGCTTAAGACGCTCAATCAATTCCTCTGCTTTGCCATCGATAAGATTTACTTTGATTCCGCTTTCCGCAGTGAATTTTTCATACAGCAGGGCGTCTACGTCATAACTGCGAGCGGAATAAACATTTACTACTTGCTCAGCAGCCTGTGCAGTTGCAGTTGGCTGGTTCTCCCCCGAGTTAACGGCGCTTGTTTCATTGGTCTTGTTGGCGCCGCAGCCTGCCAACAGTCCGACAGTCAAGATTCCTGTAAGCAATGGAACTAAAAACTTTCTATTCATCATACCAATATTCATCATACCAAAACATCCCCCTGAAATTATAATGATTCTCATTCTCATTCTCATTCTCATTAAGGGATATGATAACTTTTATGATCTCTTTATGTCAATAAAAATAAAACTCAATTATCAAGGAAATTCAAAAAGAAATTGAAAACGAGCATCTTTAGCCACTTCCTTGTTGAATAAATTCCATATATAAGAATTTTATGAGTTTACACAAACTATTCCCGAAATTGCATCCGTTTGACATAGCGAAACTGAGGCAAAGAAGCAAGGATTTGAAGTCATGGTTGGAAAGTTCCATTTGCTACGAGTGAGCGTACTTTCCTTTGAGTGCGTTCGAAGGAGGTTTGTGTCAATTAACAAACACTTGAGTGCATCAATAGAATTGATTCAAGTGCTATCTTTACTGAAGAAATTAAAAATGTTATAGAGAACGAAACTATTAGTAATGCCAGGGCCATAGCTAACTTTTCTTCCAGCATACTTCCACTACTGATAAGAACACCTACGGTTTCACTCCAAATTGGAAAAGCTATAACAGCAGTTAGTGTAACCCCGAACAGCGGGCAGTCATGGCTTCAGCTGCTCGTCACCTACTCGATCAGATAACTAAGATTCCTGGAACTGATGAAAATGGAAAAATCGATGCTGTCGCGCTTGATAAGTGGATTTCTGAAGTTCGTCGCCTATGCCGCCAGTTCGCTCGTGCTGAGAGTGGCGATCAGAGTATTGGCCAATTACTCTCCAAGACTCCCGTTGGGGAAAATGGATTGTGGCCATGTGAAGTAGTATGTGAGGCGATGGAGAGTATTGTATCGTCAGGAATCGAAAAAGGGTTTCATAAAGGTGTTATTAATTCTCGCGACGCATAATGGCTTAGCGGCAAGATATTGTTCAGCGGATATTCGTGTTGAATCAGTTAATCATCCTACATGAGAAGAATAGAGCGGAGCAGATAAAATGGTGTTCAGAATAGTATTTTAAATGAATGAATTTGGACTTTTGGAGTAAAGGTGGGGTAGATCATCCTTATCCTTATGATGTGACTGATGACCCGCTGTGATTAAAATGCTGGTAAATTTAACTTTGACGTTAAATTATGCTACTTAATTTAGGCTCCGATTCTCCCCGGTAGTGCATACTCTGTTACAATTACCCTGTCTAATGATTTCCGGTACGCTCTATGCCAGCAAGGATAGATGTGATGGAGTAGCTTTTCTTTGCTTGAATACAGTATTCAGCAACTTCCGTACAGGCAATCCCGCCAGCTTCGCGGCGTTATGGTTCAGCAGAAACACCTCAGGTATATAATTAAAATTCAAATAGGTTAGCCCACTGCCGATTCCGATTTAAAATTACCGTAATCTAATACATTAATTGGCCCAAAAAAAGCCCTCATTTTTTCCTCTCCTAAGAGGAGAAAGAATTGAAGGCTTTTTGCCGGGATAGTATCTTATCATTTCAAAACAATTGTGGAAATTGTTTTATCACTCCGTCAGTAATTGCATCCGCCATTTCTAAGGCTTCCCTCTCAATTTTGTCAAACACCTGAATACCAGACTTGTAATCTTGATTCAGAATCGACAGCGCTTCTGATTTAGTTAATGCCAGATGTTCATAGAACATTTTCCTGAATTCTTCTTTCGATAAATATGGATTAATGCGGCTTAGAAATTCCACGATCTCGTCTGCGTTAGAGTACCATCTTTTCTCTGCATCTGCCGCGGATTTTTTATCGCCAGCCTTTGCTGCTTTTACAAGATCCGCAGCGATTGTTAAGTGCTCTTTGATCAGATTACTGTATGTTTTCGCTGTACTGTCTCCATAGAAGGGTTTGAGTGAATTCCCCATATCGGTGCGTTTTGGAGGAGACGTGTTAAAACAAAATCGGTGTCAGGTAAATTAAAAATAATACTAATGATAGCCATTCTGGTCCATACAACATGTTGTTCCCATAGTAACAACCCGTCTTGTTAGAAAAGTTGGTACTTGATTTGGAATAATATAAGGTATACCTTGTGTGGAATATCTAAATCCCCAATAAGGATACATACTCTTTAGCCTCCTTTGAATGTGTTCCCACCATATTATGGTTAATACGCCCAAAATGTTCAAAATTCGTAGAGAACAAATACAAGACAAAAAAGAAAAAAGACAAATAATCTTGAGCATAATGGAACAAGCAAGCGCCATATATTTTTGGAAATGAGTAAATCTTAGGGGTTGTGTAAGTAACATTAGTTATTAACAGAATGGGTGGAGGGATTTATTTGTCAGACGCCTTTGTGGCCCGGTCACTAGATGAAATTCGTTTTTGGTCGCGAATTATGAAAGAACACTCTTTGTTCCTTCGATTAGGCTTCAGATGCGAAGATACTCAATTGATCAATGAAGCTAATCATTACCAAGCTATTTTTGAAGACATCGAAAGAAGAGCTCATTCTTTCCAAATGAACACCGATCCTCAAACGATCAGAGAATTTAATGTAGAAGTACACAATGCCGCCGCCCCAGTAGCGGCAGTTAGGAGTCTTTCTCGTGCTATTTGTTTACTCGTGTCCATCTAATTGCAGGAGAGTTTCTGCTTGTGTTCCTAGCTTCATTTGATCGGAATCGCAAGTGCATTCTCTTAACATCATCAATAAAGCCTCCGAGTCTATCCTGAAATCTGTTGACGAGCTAAAGGAAACTATCAGTTTATGTAATCTATAATTATTAGTCATATCCTTCCCTTAAGAACAGTGAGTGGGTCATTTTTTTGATTATCAATAAATACATAGAATGCACATTCTTTCAACATTATATCCACATATAAGTTTACTAGAATATAAATATAAAAAGAAAACAACTTAAATAGGAGGAATACAAATGGATTGGTCTTTATTGCTGTTGTTGATTTGTCCGCTGATGATGATATATATGATGATTGGAATGAAAGGAAGCCATGGTACTGACTCTCGGTCAAACCAATCTATGATGGATTGGACACTTCATCAAGATTTTAATGAGTTAACGGTGGAGAACGAACGGCTGGAAAAACAACTTTTAAGCCTTACCAAATAGCAAATAAAGAGATAGCCCTAAGCGACTTGTGCTTATGAGCTATCTCTTTTGCTGATTATCAAAATCTAATTAATTTCTTAACTAAGAATTGAGTTTATGTCGGTCTGATCCTATATGAAACATTAAACCGGCAACAGCCCCCAGATCTATAGAGAGAAGTGAGCGATAGCTTTGGTTCAATTGAATTAGGTCTTGCCGCATATCCAAATATGCAGACCATGAACCTAATTTGATGTTACGGCCAAATAGAAGGTTATAGCCGTTTAAAATCGCTGTATTGAAGGGTGGAAACAAGGTGGGGTGAAGGAAATATAAGATGTTAGCTGATGCGGGACCTAAACCTTTAATACCTAGATTGTCCAAGTGGTTAATCTCATCAAGGATATCTTTTTCTTCATGGGTCTGAGAAATCTGTTTTAAAAAATGTCCAAACGCAAGTTGATGTTCATCATTTTCATAAATATCGGGGATTCCAAGCTTTGGTTTCCAATAAAAAGCGTGAGCTGCTCCTTTGAAAACTTGCTTTTGTTTGCATATCGCTTCCATCACAAATTCAAGTGAAGAACCTTTAAAGTCGTTTCCAAACACCCTCGCCAGACAGCTCGAAGAGATTCTGGCTGAAGTTGAGCGTTTACTGTGACAAATTCCGGGCACTGGGGAGATGCTTACCGTGCCGGCGTGGCTGTAGTTACGTTGGCGGGATTTCTTGCGGAAGTGGGGGATCTAAGCGGTTACGAGTATAGACAGCAGATTATTCGGCTGGCCGGACTGAACCTCAAAGAGAACAGTTCCGGAAAGAAAAAAAGCAAGTCAGAGGGTAAGCCGTCAAAAGAAGGTGTGGATATCCAAAGTGCGATCACAGGAAGTATCCATGGGCTGGGGACAAAGTTCCCCAATCTCTATTCCCGCCACCGGCTTCACCAGAAAATATTGTCATCCTTACATGACTTCTCCATCTCTCAACAAGTCAATGGCTGAAAATCTAAGAACGAATGAGCAAACAAGAGAAAATATTAATTTATAGTGGGAGTGATAAAAAATGGATAACTGTTGTCAAACATCCGTTGAGAAGCCAACAACACCTTTACAATGTCCTACTTGTCATCAAAAGGGTAAAAGTATTCAATTGATTACACTCAAGGCTATGCTTCAACCAACCGCATTAGAAACCATCAACCCTGAATTACCTTACTCTTTTTGCACTAATTCATCTTGTGAAGTTGTATATTTTAGCGATGTGCAGACCTTTGGCAAAGATATGCTCAAAGTATCGGTATTCCAAAAAGACGATGCATTGGATGTACCTGTTTGCTACTGCTTTGGATGGACAAGAGAACGCTTAATACAAGCTGTTCAGGAAAATCAGCATCCAATTGACCATATACGAGAACAAGTTCAAGCTAATCGTTGTGGATGTGAGGTCAATAATCCCCAAGGAGCCTGTTGTTTGGGCAATGTCACTACATTCATTCGGAGCCTTGACAAGAGTTAGTCGCTTGTCATCTATTCAGCAACAATTCTTACGAAAAGAGAAGGAAGACGATATTCTGATGTAATTGATAACAATGTAGGTAACTTTGTGTCATTTATGTAGGCAACATTGTGTCATTGGACAGCTGTGCTGTAGATAACGCGAGCCGATTGAACACCGCTCATGCCCATTAGCAACGCAGCCCGCAATGATTCTAATCAAAGGTGGAGCATTCCTAGAGATTGCTGGAGCTTTGCATGTTATCGCTTTTGATAAAACATGAACCCTTAACGGAAGGGAATCCGCTCGGTCGCTTTTTCACGGGCAAGGATTTTCCAGTAATGGGGGGCTTGGTTCACACTGGAATCCCTGGAAACGACTTCGCCATCCAATGGAATTTTCTCTCCTGGTTTGACGATCATGATTTGACCAATGGAGACTTCGGCTACAGCTTTCCTAACTCATTTCCCACCTTCTTAACCCATACATCGGATGGAGATAAATCCATCAATCAACGAATGAATACGAAGTTTGGGCTTACGAGATGGAAGTGGAGATAGTTTATTACAGGTAAATGACGCATAGGAAGCGATTTGCCTTCTTTTCATGCTTAGTGAAAGAGCTACCCTCTTATACAAAAAGGGAAGATTAATGAAGCAACATTTATTCACTTTCTCCAATGTTCCCGAGGAACAAGGAAGACATGTAAATAGCTAAGAACATCGCGATCTAGGCAAGTTCTTAGCTATTTGTATTTTTTAGTTTGTAGTCGCTATCCTAACTTTTCTTTAGGGGTACCGCGTCCACTTTCCTTAGTTGATGCTACCTTTTTCTTTCCTTTGTTCATTTTAACGCTTTCTTGAAGCGCTTCTAATAGATCAACGACAACATTAGTTTCTTGAACGGGCTTCAAAACAATGTTTTGGCCGGCAATTTTAGACTGGATAGCGGCCAGTAATCTTTCTTGCTCCGGATTGGTATAAGAAGCTAAATCTGAAGTCCCTGACATGCCCTTAACGATCTGTAAGGCTAACTTCAACTGATTGGGATCGACTGAAATGTTGTTGGGGATGTTGGGAACATTCTCAGATGGTCTAATTTCATTCGCGTAGTACATGGTGGCCAATTGAATACAAGTTCCATCAATAGGTTTCAGTATACATAATTTTGTGCTAGAACGAAGCGTGAATTTGGCGATCGCCAGTCTTTTCGATGCCTCAAGGGCCTTAAGAAGTAAATAGTATGCATTACTCCCGTGATTATCAGGTCCAAGAAAATAAACCTTCTGAGTAAACATTAAATCCACTTGTTCTTCCTTCACAAAATCAATAATCCGTATCTGCTTGCTAGCATCTTCTTGAATTTGATCTAGCTCATTTTTTTCGAATGTTACATATTGATTTGTATCAAGTGGATAGCCTTTAATTAGATCTTCCGGTTCAACTGAGCTTTGACATGTGGGGCAATAACGCTGGTTTTTGATTGTGCCATGGCAGCTTTTGTGGAGAAGATGAAGAGCAATCTCTTTCTCCTCCGTGGCAGCATATAATTTAACCGGTATGTGAACTAATCCAAAACTGATAGCACCTTTCCATATCGTATGCATGGGAGCACCTCCTAAAGTTGCTAGTAAAAAGTCATTCCCATTAATTAAACAAATAAACCGCTTCTCCATTTATAGGATTGCGGTTTATTTGTTTTATTGATATCGTTCATTTTTCGAAAAATTCATTTAGCAATACATGAACCTTCCGTAGATCACTCTTTTTCAAAGATACTAGCGTGTCCATTAATTGATTTAACAAAGCGTCCTTCTCATTTAAAACGGACCTTTGATGTTTAGTATATACGAACAAATCAATAATCTGAACTTCAAGAGCATCGGCGATTTTCAGTAAATTTACTAATGTTATGTTTTTTTCAGCTCTTTCAACTCCACCAATATATGAAAAGTGAAAGCCAGCCTTCTCAGCAAGTTGCTCTTGCGACAATCCTTTTTGCTTTCGAATATCTCGGATTCGTTGTCCAATTTTCTGGATTATTGAAGTTTCCATGATTACACCTCTATATGTAAGTGTAAACAATGGAGCTGATGGGATACACGTATATATACATATCATAATATTAAAATGATATGTATACGTATTATTTTATGTTAAATGGTTATAGTGATTATTGAGTACATCAACTAGATAGGGAAAATGAAGACCATTCCTTTCAAGCTGATGTTTTGGAGAGCAATGGGTAAAATGCAAAAGAGGTGAGGGTGATGAGTAAATTGAATTTAACAATTATATTGGGACTAGCCACTGTCTCGAAGAATGGATTAGAGTTTAACGGGAAGATTTATACCAACGCTACAATGTTAAAATTCCATTGGTTTAAAACCGCTCAAATAGAGGGTCAGTGGGAAATACCGATTTTTTTCAACCCTTGTGACTTGACAGAAATTATGTTGTTTGACATTGATTCAATAACCTATGCAAACATTATTGAACCCTCAAGGAATGTTAACCCTGAGATGAAACAACTATATCATGATGCGATTAATTCTTTGAAAAAGAGATTGAAAGAGTCAAAAAAGAAATTATGAAATGTTGATTAAGTCTTGAATCGAAGTGTCTAATGCTTCTGCAAGTTGAAATAAAAAGTGGACTTGAATTCTTTGTCGCCCAGCCTCGATATTGGCAATTGATGGTCTAGAAATATTAAGTTTTAAACCAAGATCTTTTTGTGTGATGCCACGTGTCACCCGACTTGAACGAATATTGCCCCCAATTATTTTGTACCAATAGTCTTCATTCATTATTTTAACTCCTCTCTTAATCTACTAACTATAGTATTTCCAAAGAGAGAATTAATTAGTATATTTCTAAAAACATTTATGTGGTGGGTTTGGAATCCAAACTATAGGGAATAAGGATATTCAGAATAACGTAGAAGGGGGTTAAATATGAGAGTGCCTATAACTGTGCCTCGGAACAAAAGATACGGTAATAATTATTGGAATTCTGAAGGTCCTAAAGTAGAGATGCGGGAAGTCATTCTCTATAGTGACCTAGAGTTTGATCATTGGTTACTAGTGGAGACTAATCCTCTGGTAGAAATTTATTGTGAACAACATAAAGAAATAAGTTTTGTAATCGATGGAAAGTTACACACTTCAATCTTTGATATGTGGATCAAATATACGAATGGTGAGGAAGAATATACTGAAGTTAAATATGAAAATGAATTAGTTCCTACACATCCTAATTACACACGGAATATGCGACAAATCCAGGCACAGAAAGAATGGTGTGAACAGGAAGGTGTAGCTCATAAACTGATGACTGATAAGATAATCCGTGTTCATCCAATAGGTTTAGAAAACCGACTAAAGATGCTCTCAGCTGTTAAAGCTCAACATTCAAAAGAAAAAACGGAAGATATTTTAAAAAATATCTCCAGGTTTAAGCAAACAATCGGTTCTCTACATGAGCACATGAATGGGAAATACAACTTAGGCGACGTCATGGCTGCATGTTACTGGTTAACCTATACAGGTAAAACTCTCACGAATATTAATGACCAACTTTGGAGCTTGAGTACGGAGATATGGAGGGCTGAAACCGATGCGAATGATTGAAAAGGAAGGTCTTCTTACTGATCAGATTAATCCTGAATTTTGGCCTACAGTCGATGAATCGTCCTTGGAAGCAGATGATCTATTAATTTATCAACAGCGTAAAGAGGCTGTAATGCTGTATTTCAAAAGAGAAGCAAGCCAGATGAAGATTTATGAAATCACGAAAGTCAGTCCTCGAAATTTACGTCGCATAATCACTAGATGTATCTCTCGTGACCCAAATGGTGAAGCTTGGGGTTTCCGAGCATTAATACCAAACAAAACTACAAAGAACTATGCTTTAAACATGATGGATCGAAAACAAAATTCGTCTCGAAAATCTGGTGAATTTAAGTTGTTGCTTGAAAAATATCCTGATATTAAGGAATTGATCGACGATTTGTACCTTGGCCGGAAAAGAAGGTCACTCGAACCGGCTATGAAGCCCTTACATATTCACAAAAAATTTGTAGAGGCATGCAAAGAGAAAATGATTCCATTAAGTCAATATCCATTTAATACAGACCGTCTAGGGAGCCGTGCACTATATCGTTACCTCCGTCGATTGGGGCAAGATTACTTTGGTAAGGCAGCTTCGAGATATGGTCATGATGCTGAACAAAAAGCCAGAAATAGTGGTAGAGGGGAACAAAATCATCCAATTACCCGTACTCCTTATCAACAAGTTCAATTTGATGCACATCGAATTGATGGTGTTTTCTCGGTTGAGTTAGTGACACCTGAAGGGGAGACTGTTGTATTAATCCTGGAACGATTCTGGATTTTAACGATAATTGATGTCGCGACACGAAATGTCCTAGGGAAATACATTTCTTTAAATAAAGAATATAGTGCGAGTGATGTTATGATGTGCATTCGAGATGCCATTATGCCCCATGTACGTCCACAACTCACTATTGATGGCCTTACCTATAATGGTGATGGAGGATATCCATCTGAAATTTTCCCTGAGGCCCAATGGGCTGTGTTTGATGTGATTTGTTTTGATAATGCCAAGTCTCATTTAGCTAGCTTAGTAAAAGATCGATTACGGCAATTGCTCGGATGTACAACCAATCTAGGTCCTGTGGATTTACCTATGAGAAGAGGTATTATCGAACGATTCTTTCAAACCTTAGAGGAATCAGGGATTCATCGACTACCAAATACTAGCGGAAGTCATCCTAAAGATCCAAGAAGAACCGATCCAGAGAAAATGGCGATAAAGTATCACATCACCTTTGAACATTTGAAAGAACTGGTCGATGTACTGATTTCTAATTACAATGGAACGCCTCATGGTGGCATATACCATCAATCGCCATTGGAGTTATTAGGTAAACGGCTTGCGAACGGAATGATTCCACGACAGCTTGATGAAAATAACCGCAGCGGGTTATTGTTTCTTCAAACCACAATAAAAAGAACGGTAAGAGGTTCCTTAAAATCAGGGAAGAGACCTTACATTCAATTTGAGGGTGTGGAATATCGAAGTGATCGTCTTTCACAGAGCGCTCACTTGATAGGTTCAGAAATTTCCCTTCATGTAAATGTCGATGATCTTCGTACCATTCGTGCTTTTCATTCTGATGGTAGTGAAATCGGATATCTTACTGCAGCGGGGAAATGGTCCATTTCACCTCACACCTTACAGACTAGAAAGGCGATCAATCGCTTGGTAATACGCCGATTAATTCATCTTACACAGTGGGATGATCCGATTTTTGTTTACTACAGTTACAATATGAATTTAGCCAAGAGCGGTAATAAGAAGAGTGCCAACAAGGTAACCCAACTTGAAGAGGTAATCAAAGATTCCTTTCCTTTTATGGACGGTGTCTCAGAACGGGATGCAGCATTACAACATGCAGTTAAAGTGAATGAAGCACTGGACAAAGCAAGAAAAACCGTAAGAGATAACCAAGATCAACAATCCGGTAAGATGGAAGAGTTTCTTGCAAATTACAAGACCATTAATTCTAAATAACCTACTTACATTTCAATTTTTAGGAGGCCTAAAAATGGAAAGACCAAAACTGCCTCTGGGTACACATCCAGTTGAAATGGGCGGATACATCCTTCCTACTATGGAGGTAAAACGGTTAATGGAAAGATTGACAAGAGTTGTGATGAATCGTTTACCAGGAATGATTGTCTACGGAAGGCCACGAATTGGTAAAACGAAATCTGTTGAGTTTGCATTAAATTATCTGCCAACGCAGATAGGAGAGAACTTTCCTATATTGAGAACAAGGTGCAAAAGTTATCGAGTACCGACTGAAGAAAAGTTTTTTGGAGACATCCTTAGTGATTTTAAGTTCTCATTCCCTGCGAAACGAAGTCCGACCGCTATGCGACAACAAATTGTTAATTTAATGTTGGAGCAAGGAGAGAGATCAAAACTTCGGAGGGTTATGCTTGTTATTGATGAAGCTCAAAGATTGACTGAACTTCAATATAACTGGCTAATTGATATCTATAATGATTTGGATAGTGAAAAAATCAGTATGACGGTTATATGTGTTGGTCAGTCTGAGCTGATAGATCGAAGAACATATTTCCTTGAAACAAAAAAATCTCAAATCATTGGGCGATTTATGACAAATGAGCATGAGTTTTTTGGCATACGCACTTTGAAAGAAGTTGAGCATTGCCTAATGTGCTACGACGAAGTATCGGAATACCCAGAAAATAGCGGGTACACCTACACTCGCTATTTTTTTCCTGAAGCATTTAGTAAAGGATATCGACTGAAACAATGTGCTAAAGAGGTTTTTGACATTTTTAAAGATATTCGTAAGGAACATGGTTTATCCAAAAAAATGGAGATTCCTATGGAGTATTTTATATTTTCCATAGAGAATGCACTAAAGCTTAATGGAGCAACAGGAAGAGAAGTTGAATGGTTGACAACTAACCACTGGAAAGAGGCAATAAATAATTCGGGATATATAGAATCCGAAGTGTTTATGGCATTGGCATAGGAGGGAGGAACGATATGGTTGCTATATGGAGGAAGGAATGGATCAGGCCATACGAATCGGCTTGGTCCATTTTCGAAAAATTTAGTTATGCTAATGTCATCAATAGATATACCATTCTTAAGGTTGTTGGAAATGATGAAGTAAAATCAATCAAGAATATGCATGTTGGAAACCATTACAGAGATTTGTTAACGCTAAAGGGCTTTGATGAGAAGATATTAGAAAAGTACCTAAATGTGAATTTACATACACATACGAACCATACAATGAACGAACTGCTTCGTCCACTTGGACCAAACTTAGGGAATAGTCAAACTTGGTTTGCTCCACATTTACGATGGTGCCCTAGTTGCCTAAATCATGGTTATCATAGCCTGTTACATCAGTTTACTTTGTTTAAGAACTGTCCTATACATAGTGTAAAGCTTGCTGAGGAATGTCCCGTTTGTAAAGTAAAGATACCTTTTTTATTGAGTGATACTGTTATGGACAAAGCTTTTACTTGTAAGTGCGGCCACAAATATTCAAATCTACACTGGGACCAATGGATTAAGAACTTAACTATTAATGATCATCGTGTATACGATTGGATCAACAAAACTGATCGAGATATAAATAATGATCCAATAATTTATATCCCAAGTCATATTGATTTCGACGTTTTAAACAACCTAAAAAAGAAAGAGTTCGCAGAAGAATTTATAATTAGTAATATGAAGCAAGTTGGAAATATAATGGATGAGTCAGTTCTTTTCGAGGAAATTTTCATAGAGAATCGATTTATTTTTAAAGCAATTGATAAAAAAATCCAAAAATCACTCTGCCTACATAAACTTTGTATAAGGCGTTTGCAGTTACTTTTAAAAGAAGAGGGGGCAGATTTCCCGTCTATTTGTCCTTCTGCTTATTCCTATATATTCTGGAGACAATCGATTCTTGGGTCACCTTATTTTTATGGACATTTAAAAGGACTGAATAATACAGGGAGAGAAAAAAATGACTTTAACGCAATTTCCCCCTTGTATAAAGAAGAATTAAAGCAACTATATATAGCAGCTAAGGATACTCTCGCCCGTGAGATGATAACTGATACCAAACCTCTGAAATGGATTATTAATAAAGCTTCAGCATATTTGTATAGTCAACTCTTTATCAATTGGTTTAACTTCGCAGAAGAGGGTTCTAGTAATATACGAGTTCCTAGGGGAGAAGCTTTGAAAAAAATAATTCAGGAAGGTATGAACTTTGCGTTTGCTATTGAAAGAGACTATCAGGAACAAATCATCATTCGTTTCATTCCAGGAAGCAATCGTCAAATTGGACAAGATCACCAAGAATATGATAAAAATGAATGTAATCGTTTGAATAAAAGAGAGATTAGAATGCGTTCTTATATTCCTTTAGCTGTTTCAATGATGTCATTCGAAAACCAGGAAGCAAAGAAAAGAATGCAAATATATGTGGACCAGTATGTGGCGAAACTAAAATTATAGTGAGGTATCAATGATGACTTCTAAGAATTGAAGGAGGTTCACGGATATGAGAACAATCGTTATCTCAAATACCGAATAGCCATGGATATTATCGAACTTTTATGGAGTTTGTTTGATTAATTACGATTCAAAATGTGACAAGCTTGGAGAATATATTGATGAATGTCATTCATTTTTAGAATTTGTTTGGGAAATCCAACGTTTGACGAAAAATCTCGAGAGTCAGGGCAACAGGTGGAAATCATGATGGTTTTGACGATTAATAGGCAAAATGCAAGTATACGTGGTTCAGTATGTGGCGAAACTAAAATTATAGTGAGTTACATACAAAGGAGAATCCTGATGAAAAAAAATAAAATCCTGGCATCAATGAATCGATATGGTCATAATAAAGACGAAGCCAATATGGAGATATATCGCGAAGAAATAGCAAAAGATCGTTGGGATGTTCGTAATCTTGGGATACCTTTTAATACGACAAGAGCAGAATACTTTCTGACTTTTGAGAAAATAGATATTACATTTAGAGAGCTTATCAAAAAATATATACAGCATCGCTTGTTTGTTCAAGATTCAATAAAGTTCTCTACTGCTCGAAGTGAGGTTATGACGTTAGTTCCCTTCATAAAATTCATTGTGCTAAAAAATCCACACTGGGTAGATCTTAAGTCTCTTACACGAAATGATATTTGTGAATACTTTGAAAGTCTCAAAAACTCACCAATGAAAGGAAACAAATCCTCAAATTATAGAGTAAAGAAGCCCACTGATTATTTCATTTGGCGTATGATTGGTGGATTAGAGAATTTCCTTTATTATCTGCAACGATATGAGTGGGTAGAAGCACCAGGGGTACCAATCAGAAAATTGATTTATCAAGAAGATCGCCCAAAACTTAAACCGAAGAATGATGAGGATTATAAGCATGTGTCCGATTATGTTTGGGAACAGATTTTGGCAAACCTTGACCTTCTTGATGATCAGTATGCAACTATCCTTTTATTAATGGAAGCATCTGGATTCCGTTTAATTGACATCTTAAACTCGAATCAAGATTGTTTGATAGAAATTAATGATCAATACTGGGTACGGTCTGGTAGAAAAAACTCCAGATATGAATTTCCAATGGTACCTATTCAAAAGGATCTCGCAGAGTTAATGAAAACATATAGGAATAAAGTAAAAGAATTACTGGGAAAAGATCACCCTAATAAATTATTATTTATACGTTATAAAGGGAATAAGGGAGTTGGAAAACAAATTCTACAACTATCCTTTTTAAGGAGTCTAGATAGATTTGCAGAAAGAGCAAATATCACAGACGAGTCTGGAAATGTTTTTCATTTTACAGCCAATGGCTTCAAACATCGTTTCGGTTTGAAATTGATGAAAGCAGGATTAAATATGGCTCAAGTTCATCAGATGATTTCAAATGTCACCTCAGAAATGCCAATGATCTATGCAAGGAAAATTCAAAAAGAAATGCAAAGCTAAGAAAGACTGATCTTCAACTGTAGACTGACACAAATTACCCTACCATATAAACCTTGATTTCACGGTTTTTTTTGGTATTTGGTAGGGAACTTTGTGTCGAAAATTTGTGACACAAATTTCCCTACTCGATTAGAGAATGACACAAAACCACCTACTTGTTAGGAGTAATGACACAAATTTCCCTACTCGATCGGAGGGGCGAATAAAGTTTTTCACTTGGAATAGGATTTAAATACTCTTTGTGAAGATTCTGTTATTGTAGATGGAACATTCATAACTCTAATTTTATAGTGCACTTCTTTTAAATGATGTTGATTTACTCTTTATTTCAGTAATTTGATAATTTATTTTATAGTGGTTTCGATGATTGAGTATACGTATGATTAATAATGTGGACCGAAGTAGACCGGCGAGAATGCAATCAAGACAATACATTTGTATTTTTTATAATATATGAAGGACTGCTTAGTATCGCTATAAAAGAAAAGTGATTAACTACGGCGGCATTGCTAATTTGGCTATTGCTGTCGTTATTTTTTTTCACTCACTTGCCAAGGGAAGGTGAATGGGATTCCTCTTAAATCAACTATTGTTTTAGTAATTCTACTATATATTGCATAATTTTGAATCCATCGACATCCCCAGACTAGTACTTTATTTTTATAAACTCTGATATTACAACAACATTTATTTACATTCGATAAAAATAGTGGAAATTCGACACGCTAAAAACATCGTCAGACTTTGCTGACGATGTTTTGTTGTTATAACTACATAAAGATCCTCCCTTATGGGACTAAAGTTCGACAAAAAGGAGGTATATTCTTCCTTAATGAAGAATGTTTGAGTATGGAAGATGCTATCAGAGGGAACTAACATGAAATGATTAATAGATCCAAACAAAGATCTAGGAGTATCAACTACATCTAAAGTAGTTTTATTCTGAAATACCAGCAATATAGAAAGCTAACAGATGGGACATTATTTACATTTACGAATTTGGATATAGAGGATCAATGATTTTGTTCCACCTACATTACTACATAGAATAAATTTTTAACATAATATCATCTTATAATTAGGAGAATGAGTATGTATATTTCGAGTATTTCTATCGAGAACTTCCGAAACTTTAAGAGTAGTACATCTATAAACTTTAACGAGGGTATGAATGTAATTATAGGCCATAACAATTCTGGCAAATCAAATTTACTTAAAGCCTTAGAACTAGTTCTTAGTGTGAATTCACCTAAAAGGCTCTGTGTGGATGATTTTAACAAGGAAGTCACAGTTGATGATCTTAAGAAAAACTCCCCCAGAGTAACAATTTCAGTGATATTTACCGAATCCAAAAATGAAGATGAATTTTCAGAAGATTTAGTCACAGTAGCGAACTGGCTTATCGAGTTAAAAGAGCCTTATCAAGCAAAGTTGACTTACTCTTTTTATTTACCAGAAAAAGAAGAAGAAGAATATATTAATGCGATGAAATCTGAAAGCTCGATAAACATAGAAGACTACTGGCTCCTTATAAAACATAAGTTTTTAAGGAAGTATAAGTCTAATGTATACGGCGGGGATATTTTACTAAAGCAACTCGCTGACACAGAATCATTAAATAAAATTGATTTTCAGTTCATAGACGCAATTCGTGATGTTGAACGTGATTTATTTACTGGAAAAAACACTCTATTAAGAGATGTTATTGATTTTTTTATGGATTATGGAATAAAAAATAATGACCAAAAAAATAAAGATAAGAAAACACAACAAGAAGAAATCGAAAAATTAAAAAAAGACTTTTCTGTTAATGCAGCTGCTCTAATTAAAACCCTACAAGATCGAATGGAACATGGAAAAATCGAGATGTTAAGTTACGCCAAGGATACAGGAGCTTCTTTTGGTAATGCTGTGCCTGATTTTGATGGGAATATTTTAGATTCTGAACTTTATTCAGCTCTTAGATTAATTGTGAAATACGAAACTGGAATAACAATACCTGCCACTCACAATGGTTTGGGTTATAATAATCTGATTTATATGTCCTTGCTACTTGCTAAGATGCAAAAAGATGCTTCCGGTGATTATTTGGGAAGTAACGCTAAGACATTTCCTATTTTAGTAATTGAAGAACCTGAAGCTCATTTACATCCAGCAATGCAATATAAATTTTTAAAGTTTCTTAGGGAAAATGGTAAAAGTAAAGCAAGACAGATTATTATAACAACACATTCACCAAACATAACTTCAGCGGTTTCTTTAGATGAAATAATGTGCTTCCATCGAACTGATAAAAACCAACTGAATATTGCCTATTTGGGAAGAATTTTTGAGAACGATCCCAAAGGTAAAGCTTACATAGAAAGATTCTTGGATACAACTAAATCTGATATGTTGTTTGCAAAATCAGTGATTTTTGTTGAGGGACTAGCAGAACAATTAACAATGTCTATATTTGCTAAATATATTGGCCATGATTTAGAAGGTGATCACGTAGCTGTAATAAATGTTAATGGAAGATATTTCGATCACTTTCTCAAGCTTTTTGATACAAACCAAAAATTCACTCTACATAAAAAGGTAGCTTGTATTACAGATTTAGACCCTGTGAGAATAGAACTCAAAAACATATCAACAAGTTTTAGTGATGATTTGGATAAAAGTAATTTGGATGATGATACCAAATGCTTCCCTTTTGAATTGTATACAGATCCAGATAAATATAGATACTCCTCTTGTACTAATTCGTTAGTATATCAAGTTCAACCTTATAACATCCGTTGTTTTTCCCAGCAAATCGATCAAGGGAAAACCTTCGAATATTCTTTATGTTTTGAGAATCCTGGTTGTTCTTTAATTCTAAATAAAAACATGACAAATTATAAAGAACTCGTCGATTTATTTAATTTATTTAATACTGAAAAACCATTTGAGTCTATTCTAGAAAGGCTAGGAAAAAGAGGAGGATTACGTGCACGAATTACCGATGGTATTGATAAAAATACTGGGACTCAGAAAAAAGAACATGTTCTCGCTGCCAGATACCTTAGCTCTGTCAGTAAGGGGGAGAATGCTTATGAACTGGCATACAATATGAATCAAAATTTAGAAAGTGCTAATAAGATACCTTTTCAAGTTCCTCAATACATAAAGGATGCGATCGTATGGATTTCGAATTAATATCTGCCGACTCTACAATTCCAATTGAAACTCACTTTAAAGTCGTAGCAGGGCCCGGGGCTGGTAAAACAAGATTTCTAATAAACCATATTCAGAATATACTGCATCAATCTCAGCGACTAGGTCGAAATAAAAAAATAGCATGTATTACCTATACTAATACTGGCGTAGAAACTATTTTAAAAAGACTCCCTAATGGGCATGATCACGTCGAAGTATGTACTATTAATAGTTTTTTATTTCTGCATGTAGTAAAGCCATTCTTATCTTTAGTTAGTAAGAAACATAATATTAATATTCATAAAGTTAAGGGACCTAGTGAACACTTAATATCAGGTTTTTTTAAACAAAGTGGATTGGAATATAGATACAGACTATCTAACGTTGAAGTAACAAAGGAATCCTTTTGGTTTATTGATAATGATAATGTTTGTAAGCTTCACATCAAAGGCAGAAAAGCAGACATGCACGAAAACCTGTATAGATACAAACAGATGTTTTGGGAAAAGGGAATCCTTCATTATGAAGACATTCTAGCCCTATCATGGGAAATAATGATTTTAAATCCAGATGTTTTAAGAGTCATTCGTTCTAAATTCCCATATATTTTTATTGATGAGTTTCAAGACACATCTCCTATACAAACAAAAATCATAAAACTGATTGCAGAAAAAGAAACGATTATTGGAGTTATTGGAGATTCAGCTCAATCAATTTACAGTTTTCAAGGTTCTGATATTATACAATTTGAGGAATTCAATCTAGAAAACAATGTAAACTACAAGATGGAAGACAACCATAGAAGTACAGTACAGATCATAGATTTGTTAAATTCAATTCGACCTAATATTTTTCAAAAAAGCCCTAATAATAAACAAGGGAATTTGCCGACTATTCTTATCGGGCACCCCTTGAACGCAGTAAAATATATTGAAGATTCACTCAATCTCAATAGTGAAGAAGAACTTTATACACTCTCTTTTTCTAATAAAAGGGCTAATTCTATAAGAGATAAGATAGATTATACGGACAATATCAGATCCGAAACACTCGAATCTATTTTCACCAATAATGATAGCTCTAATGAACGAAGAAAAATCATAGTTCCCATTATTAAAGCAATAGAATATGCACGCCTTTCCAACTTTAAAAAAGCAATTCAGGAGATAAATAAGATTTCCAATCAAATAATCAATGAAAGAAAAGGATTGGAGATCATCCAGCAATTATTAACTGACTATAGCAAATTTAATGATCAACCAATCCAAAAACTATATGAGAAAATTTTGACTCTAAGCATCAATATACCTGTTATTTCCAAAAGGGAAATTCCAACAAAAATAGAGGAGTTCTATAAAAATAAGAAGTATTCAGAACTCGCTTTATTAATATCAAGCCAAGACATTGTTGGTAAAGATCGAACCATACATCAGGCAAAGGGAAATGAATTTGAGAATGTATTAGTGAATATTCTTCCGCATAAGCAAAATTACTCAGAAAAGAGAGAATTGGGATTTCTTTTAAATCCTGATGTGATTTCAAAAGAAGACCACCGAGTTTATTATGTGGCTGCAAGCAGAGCAAAGTCTAATCTGTTTTTTTGTGTACCAAGTTTGTCTCTAAATGCTACAAAAAAACTAAGCAAACTTTGCAAAATCCATCCTCTAACATAAGTCTTAGTAAATGCATTTACAAATTGTTGTCTAGCGATCGGACCGTAGTTAACCCTCATAAGCATACCATTCTAAGCGTGAGTCACTCCTTACGAGCAGGTAAGACCCCTTGAAGACCGACGAGGTAGATAGCTTGGAGGTGGAAGTGCGGCAATGCATGGAGCAACCAATACTAATCGCACTATGGCTTATCCAAAAAATAAAACACAGATTTGTTTAGGATTCAGTTTTCAGGTGATTACGCCTGTACACACCGAAATTCATTTAAACATCCGTGATGAACCCAATTTCTAGCGACAGGTCTGTTTCACAGACGCATGTTTGGTGGCATAGCAGAGGGGTTCCACGCGTACCCATCCCGAACA
>NZ_NFUX01000084.1:0-28255 GCF_002264385.1 Paenibacillus sp. VTT E-133280 | reverse complement strand
ATCTGAGGATAACAGCGATCGGAAGTCCAATATTCCTTGGAGTGACCCATTCCAATAATCAGGGTTAACAAACTCGGAGATAGCAGACAGTCCGATAACTCCCAAATTTACTCAAGACCCTTCATATTTACCGCCATTCGGCATTTTTCAGAAGCAAATCATGCTTTCGTAAAACCCTTTAAAGGAGGAATAACTTGTGGCAGGCACCATCCCACTCCAAGCCCCCCGGCTGCAAAAGAATACGTCCTCGCCAGCGACAACGGAAACCAAGGCTGTAAAATGGGTATTGATCGGAGCTGCTGGCCTAGTCCTTTTTTGGCTGATTGCCTTGCCTTTGATTGTAGTGCTGACAGAGGCGCTGAAAAAGGGCTGGGACGTATATATAGCTGCTCTGACCGATCCAGATGCCCGCTCCGCGCTGCGGCTGACGTTGCTTGTTGCAGCGATCACTGTTCCACTGAATACCTTTTTTGGCGTAGCGGCTGCATGGGCAGTAACCAAGTTTCGTTTTCGAGGCAAAGGGTTTCTCATTACCTTGATTGATCTCCCCTTTGCAGTATCGCCTGTCATCGGCGGTCTGATCTTTGTGCTCGTCTTCGGCGCTAACGGTTGGTTTGGCCCTTGGCTGAGCGCCCATGATATCAAGATCGTATTTGCGCTTCCAGGCATAGTGTTGGCCACACTGTTTGTTACCTTTCCTTTTGTGGCGCGTGAGTTGATACCACTGATGGAGGATCAAGGGACACAGGAGGAAGAGGCAGCGATAACCCTCGGAGCACATGGGTGGCAAATCTTTTTCAGAGTCACGCTTCCTAATATTAAATGGGGGTTATTATACGGCATTATTTTGTGTAATGCGCGGGCCATGGGCGAGTTCGGTGCAGTCTCAGTCGTGTCTGGTCATATACGTGGGGAGACAAATACACTGCCGCTGCATGTCGAGATTTTGTACAATGAGTATCAATTTTCAGCCTCTTTTGCAGTAGCTTCTCTGCTCCTGTTGTTGGCTTTGGTGACGATGATTATTAAAAGCTGGTTATCACGAAAAAATGCCCATTGACAGTACTTTTGGTTCCGTGCTAAGTTAATTCATAGTATACTGGTTGGTAATAACGGAATTATGAAATTTAGGCGGATATAATCCTTTGGATGGGGAAAGGGAGGCTAGGGAATGGCTAAACCGCTGAAAGTGGATGATTTATGGCTTACGCGGATTGCAGGGCTTCTGGATGATATGGAATTTGGCTCCTTGCACATCGTGGTGCATGAAGGTCAGATTGTTCAGATGGAGCGTACGGAACGCAAACGTTTTGAGAATGGCAATGGCAACGCAAATGGGCGTTACATTAATGAGAGTGGAACCCGGCGGGCCGATTCCCAATCGGCAGGACGTTGATGCAATCTCGGGCAATCATAAAGGGATCAATTATCTTTCTGGATTAAAATTATGGAGTTGCCTCAGCAGCCTTGAAATCCCTGCTGGGGCAACTCCTCTGTTTTTTGATACAAAACACCGCTTGGACTCAGAAGACTCTAAACGCAGTTTTTTGCACATTTGGCATGCTAACGAACCTATAATCGCTATTGGCTTGAAAAACACCAAATAGGTAGCTCTTTTTAATGAATAGCAGCAGTGGAGAAGACAGAGCAGCGATTCTTCCGAACATGGAGAAACGCTGCTCTGTTCTCTTTTCACCAAGCAAGCGACCGACGATACAAGCAGTTTTTTAATAACGAGGGGCTTGGCGTGAGGCGGACACACCCTCCATCAGCAGTACGAGCGCAGTGACGCCGTGCATAATCCAGCCTAGGATAGGGATGAACGCTAAAATCGAGGTGATGATACCTAGAACGTTTCCGACGATGGGTCTCCGCTCTCTTTGCAATATAACGATAGCTACTGCGTGTAGCAAAAAGGCAATGGCAAGTGGGACCCAACCATTAGCGATGATAAAGAGTCCACCGATCAACGGCAGAGCCAGAAAGGCTTCATACAGGCATGTTCCCCATTTGAACAGCTTGGCTACAGGAGACATTATGCTTCACCATCCCTTTTAGAGTATTGTTATAAATACTATTCCACACAGTGAGTAATAGGATTCAAGAATATAATACTTACCACTTTGTTGGATGTGTCTGTTTGCTTTATTTTTACTTAATGGTTAACAGATCGGTTCAACCCAACGAAGCCGGCGAGTCTTGCCTGTGTACCATAGAGTCGTATATAGTTGGTACAGCAATGCTGAACGGTGTTAAGCTTGGTTTATCGTGTAAAGCTAGGAGGTGAACGGTATGGGGAGAACAGGAAAGCTAAATATACGTCATGAATGTCCTTCAGTGGAACAGTATTTAGCGCTGAGAAAAGAGGCTGGACTGAGTGCAATGAGCTCCGAAGGGGCTGCAATAGGGCTGCCTCGTTCTATTTTTGCGGTAACCTTGTACGAGGAGAATACCTTAATCGGGATGGGAAGGGTGATCGGCGATGGGGGATGTTTTTTTCAGGTCACGGATATCGCAGTGAAGCCTTCATATCAGGGGCGCGGTTTAGGGAAATTGATCATGGGGGAAATCAGGGAGTTCCTTTATACTGTACCGGGCAATTCCTATGTAAGTCTGATTGCAGATGGGGAAGCTTCTAAATTATATGCACAATATGGCTTTGAACCGGTCATGCCACGTTCTCAGGGAATGTTTTTGCGTCGTTAATGCGAGTACATGCTACTTAGTAGAGAGTGCCCCTTGTATTGGTTAAGGGGTTTTTCGTTTGGAAGTTAACTTGTGGGGATTTTGATTTCAAGTAGACCTCATGGGATTAATAATGATTAAAGGTTGTAAGGGAAAGCTACAGAGACGAGTATTAAAAAATATAAAAAATAGGAAGGTCGTACGCTGGCCTTACCCGGAAAAAGTGAGGAAAAAACAGATGGATGTTGTAGTATTGGGTGCATCAGGAACGATTGGAAAGGCGATTGTACAGGAGGCTTTAAAAAGAAAACATGAGGTAACAGCTGCGGTACGGAATCCAGAATCAATAACCCTTGAACATGAACGTCTGCATATCACAACTGTAGATGTTCTAAATCCTGCTTCAGTTGCGGCTGCGGTCCGTGGACATGAAGAGGTAATCAGTGCATACGGTCCAGTACCCGGCCAAGAGAAGAATCTGATAACAGCTGCTAAGGCAATTGTAGAGGGAATGCAAGAAGCTGGGCTAAATCGACTGCTGGTTGTGGGTGGTGCAGGTAGTTTGAAGACTGAAACTGGAGAGCTATTGATGGATACGGCAGACTTCCCAGCTGAGATTAGACCATTGGCAGAAGCCCATGCGGAAGCCTATGAAATTTACAAAAATACAGAACTGGATTATACGTATGCCAGTCCTGCTGCGGTAGTTCATTCAGGTCGACGTACAGGCCAATTCCGCATTGGACTCGACCGTCTCGTTTTTGATGAGAATGGCGAAAGTATAATCAGTGTAGAGGATTTTGCTGTTGCTATGGTGGACGAGCTGGAGGAAGGGAATTTTAGCCGGACGAGATTTACTGTAGCGTATTGATATTAAGCTAGATGTGGATTGAAGTGTAGCGGAAAGGGGCCGAACCATGTATCTGGTAACTGCTGAGCAAATGCGGCGGCTGGACGGAGAAACGATTCAGCGGCTGGGGATTCCAGCTATTGCGCTGATGGAGAATGCGGGAAGAGTGATCGCAGAGGAGATCGTTGCACTGTGCCGGCGGAGAGGTGGAGAGGGCTGCAGAAATGCAGCCGGATGGGAAGACGCTGGGAAGGATGCCGCGCTGGCTGGCGCGGCATTTCAGGTCAGCGCAGATCATGCGCTGACCCTGGACAATGCCGCCGCCGAGCGATGGTTCATCCTCGTCGGCAAAGGCAACAACGGCGGCGATGGCCTCGCCGCCGCACGGTATCTTCGCGAGACTGGCATCGCCGTCACGCTCGTTTATGCGGTGCCGCCGGAGTCGCTCTCCGGCGAGGCCGCCCTGCAGCGCGATGCGGCTGCAGCCATGGGTCTCCCTGCCGTGGTGTACGGCAGGGATCGGCTGGACCTTGCCGAGTGCAGCGGCATCTTGGATGCGCTGCTCGGCACTGGCGCCGCGGGAGCCCCGCGCGGCGCCTATGCCGAGCTGATTGCCGCAGCGAACAGCAGCGGCAAAGTGATCGTGTCCGCGGACATCCCGAGTGGTCTGAACGCGGACACGGGTGAGACGCATGAGCCTTGCATTCATGCGTCGGTGACGGTTTGCCTCGCGTTTCTCAAGCGAGGCCTCCTGCAGTACCCCGGCGCTAGCGCTGCGGGGCAGGTGAAGGTCCGGGCCATCGGTATTCCTACTGCGTTGGCCCCTGAAAGCGGTGTGCAGGTTCACCTGCTGACACCGGAAGTGCTGCATGCCCATCTGGGCGTAGATCTGGCCCGCCGGCGTTCGCCTGAAGGCCATAAGGGGACTTATGGGCATGTCCTTCTTGTTGCCGGCACCTTAAGAATGAGCGGTGCCGGCCTGCTCTCTGCCCGTGCTGCGCTCCGGGCAGGCTGCGGATTAGTGACATGGGCGCTTCCGCAGAAGCTCTTGCCCTGTATCATCGGTTCTGCCCCTGAACTCATGCTAGCCGATGTTGAGGGTAATGAAGATGGAAGCTGGCAAGCAGGGAGCGTTTCAGAGCTACTGAAGCTAAGTAAAGAGCGAGATGTTCTAGCCATTGGTCCCGGTCTTGGTCGATTCGAGGCGGATACAGAATGGCTTCGCAATCTCTGGGAAGGGACGGATTGTCCTCTGGTGATCGATGCGGATGCTTTAAATATATTAGCTGACGCTGATTACAAGAGCTGGGCAAGTAGACGCCATCCGGTGATTCTGACGCCTCATCCAGGCGAGATGGCCCGTCTTGCTAGTATAACAATAGCTCAGGTGCAACGGGACCGCATCAGTCTGGCTATGGGATATGCGAAAGAGCATGGGGTTACGCTTGTATTAAAAGGAGCCCATACGGTAATAGCAACGCCTGAAGGACAAGCATATGTAAACACCACAGGCCATCCCGGCATGGGCACTGGTGGAGCCGGTGATGTGCTAACGGGCATCATTTCCAGCCTGCTGGCTCAGGGATTGAATGAGGCGCAGGCAGCAGCTTTTGGTGTATATCTACACGGATTAGCCGGGGAGAGAGCCGCCCGTCAGCGGAATAATCCAGCGGGTATCATTGCCGGTGATATCATAGAAGCACTCTGAGCGCAGCTTATAACAACAGTAAGCAGAGCAGCGGTAGAAAAAGTGCAAACACTGGCAGTAACAGAGGGGAACGCTCTACACCCAGTTGCGTCACTCGTAGCAGCAACAGTCCCAAAATTCCAGCCAGGCCCCATAGCAGTAGCTCTGCACCTTGTTCTGCTGCCAGCCATAGACCTGCACCGAAACCTGCGGCTACGTATACAACAAGGGAAACGATGTGGGATGTGGAACGCAGGAGGCGCAGCAGAACATCGGCTACCAGTGCGGCTGGCAGTCCATAAGCGTAAATCGCATAGGGGATCGAAAGAGGCCAACCCTCAGGTATGCCGTTATGTTGTGGAAACCCAAGCATAAGTAAGGAGATAAGGACGTATGTTAGCCCTGCGCAGGCTAATTTTGTTAAGGCATACATGCCACTTGTTAAACGGACAGAAGGAATATCATAATCGGGCATCTTATTCATAGGTATACATTCCTCTCGTGGTGTATTGTGTATCAGCTGGTGACCATATCTCCACCGTTGACATGTATACATGTCCCGGTAACATATGAAGAATCAGGGCCCGCTAAAAAGAGATATGCTCCTGCTAGCTCATAAGGCTGTGCAGCACGTTTAAAAGGTGTATCTGTACCAAAGATACTAACTTCCTCTGCAGAGTAGCTTGAGGGAATCAGTGGGGTCCATACCGGACCGGGAGCTACACTGTTGACGCGGATGCCAGCGTCTACGAGAGACAAGGCTAAAGAGCGGGTAAAAGAGACCACCGCCCCTTTGGTGGAGGAATAATCTATGAGCTCTTTATTTCCTTGATAGGCAGTAATGGAAGCGGTATTAATGATGGATGCACCTTTTTTAAAATGTGGAAGTGCGGCTTGTGTGAGATAAAAGAATGGGAAGATATTCGTCTGAAACGTCTGGTACAATTGCTCTTCTGTAATATCCAAAATACTTTTCTGGGGATATTGGACCCCGTGATTATTGACCAGAATGTCCAGCTTGCCGAAGGTGCGGATCGTATACTCCACAGCCCTGAAGCAATTCTCCTTATGGCGTAAATCAACTTCAATCCTTAAACAGCGTTGCCCTAATTCTTCGATCCGCTTTTGAGTGACTTCTGCATCTGAGGCTTCGTATAAATAAGCTATAGCAATGTCTGCACCTTCTTTGGCAAAAGCAATGGCTGCCGCTTTCCCAATTCCGCTGTCGCCTCCGGTGATGAGTGCAACCTTTCCCTTCAGTTTTCCACTGCCCATAATTTCAGGGTTTTCACTGATGGGACGAGGATTCATCAGACTTTCCAGGCCCGGCTGACGATCTTGATGCTGTGGAGGAAAAGCAATAGGCTGCTCTTTACATACTGTCCGCTCCCCATAATAGGGGTAGATGGGATTCATTTTTTTGAAATACCCTCCTTGCATTCTATCTTCCGTATATTTCTATGCATGCGCCCAGAAAAGCGTGCGCTGTCATCAATACATACATATGCGTTTATAAACCCGAGTCGGAGGAGGCGCTTGTCCAGAATGAATGATTGGCGAAATGTTGATTATTTGATTCATGGAACCGCGGTTCAGAAAGAGGTCTATAACCTTCTTTTAGAGCTGGATATTATGAATTTGCTAACAGACTATAACCCTTTGTTGGTTGGGACAATACCGCTTGGAATTCAAGTGGAGGGCAGCGATTTGGATATCATTTGTGAGGTTTATGATCCTATGAAGTTTAAAGCGCTAGTTGTTCGATATTTTGGAGCCATGGAGGGGTTTGTTAGCGAATCACGAGTGGTTCAAGGCATTCCTCGAACGAAAATTAACTTTATGGTAAAGGGCTGGCCTATCGAACTGTTTGGACAGCCGAGGCGAACGGAGCTCCAGAATGGTTATTTGCATATGATCGTTGAAGCTGAAATTTTAGCTCAGATGGATGATGATTTTCGCGAACGAATCATTCTTTTAAAATCAAGCGGATGGAAAACAGAGCCTGCCTTTGCGAAAGCTATGGGATTAGAGGACGATCCTTACGAAGCGCTGCTGGAGCTGGAAAAGCTTCCTCGGAGCACACTTCATGCTTTATGCCATGCTGTTCAAGCGAGGGAACAAGTATGATTTATAGGAAAATGGTTGCGGATAATTATGAAGCTGCTTATCAGCTGTGGGAGCATACTGAGGCAGTATATAGGTGGAATTATGCTGTATTCTCAGGATATCTTGTGATACTCAGGACAAAATAGAAAATACTCCCCTCCCTCTGAATACGCAATATAAGATATATATTTATCACAGCAAATGTCACGGTGAACTCCGACTGCTAGTGCAGTATACTATATAGGAGTACGATAATTGCCTATTCTTGCAGGCAGGAGGTCTTTTATGCGTTTTAAGGATGTATTTTCAATTATTGGTCCGGCAATGGTCGGTCCTTCAAGCTCACATACCGCTGGGGCGGCACGGATCGGGAGGGCTGCAAGGCAGGTGTTGGGTGAAGTACCGCGTGTGGCTGAAGTAACGTTTTTTGGTTCTTTTGCAGCAACTTATCAGGGACATGGCACAGATCGGGCGATTGTTGGAGGGTTACTTGATTTCACTACCGACGATCACCGGCTTCCAGATTCCCTAGAACTGGCGGTCGAAGCAGGGATGGAGGTTTCTTTTAAGCAAGGAACAGGTCTGTTCCCACATCCGAACACGGTTAAGCTGCATCTCATCGGACAAGAAACAGGAAGCGAACTGACGCTAACAGGGACATCTATTGGTGGAGGAAACATCGAAATTGTTGATATCGACGGTTTTGGGGTGAAGCTTACGGGGATCTATCCGACAGTTCTGATTAATCATATGGATTATTTAGGTGTTCTGGCAAGTGTTACGGAAGTGATGCGTAACGGACAGTTTAATATAGGGCATATGTCTCTGGATCGTAAGAATCGTAGTGGTGCAGCCTTAACGGTGCTGGAGCTGGATGAAGCGGCTACACCGGAGCTTATTCAAGCGCTTAAAGCGCTCACTGCTGTGAAATCCGTGAAGCTGGTTAATTTAAACGAAGGTAAGCAAGATGACAAGGGGAAGGAAAGTTTAACATGAATTTTCAAACACTTAGCGAGCTGGCTGTATTATGTGAGGAACGGGGTCTCACGATTGGAGCACTTATGCTCGAAGAGCAAAGCGCGGAATCTGGACGTTCCAGTGATCATGAATTTTCCACAATGCGTGAATATTATGGCGTGATGAAAGAGGCTGTTCACCGCGGAATGAATGAGGATACAACTTCGCGCAGCGGCCTTACAGGTATGGATGCCCAGCGTGTAGGAGCATACAACGCGGCTGATGAGCCATGCCTAGGTGGACCTGCAGGTCAAGCTATGGCTTACGCGCTGGCTGTATCCGAAGTGAATGCTTCTATGGGCCGGATCATTGCGACGCCTACTGCTGGTTCATGCGGGATTATTCCGGGTGTATTTCTCAGCTGTCAGGAACGGTTTGGCTGGGATGATGACTACATGGTATCCGGATTGTTCGCAGCCGGGGCTATCGGTTATGTCATCGCCAATAATTCCTTTGTATCGGGTGCGGAAGGCGGCTGTCAAGCTGAGGTAGGTTCTGCCATTGGGATGGCAGCAGGCGCGTTAACCGAGCTACGCGGCGGAACGCCTGCACAAGCAGTGCATGCTGTCGGGCTAGCCCTTAAGAACACTTTAGGCTTGATTTGTGATCCGGTTGGCGGACTTGTAGAGATTCCTTGTATTGTTAGAAACGGATTCGGTGCAGTTACCGCACTTGCCGCCGCAGATATGGCACTGGCTGGTGTTCGTAGTGTGATTCCTTCCGATGAAGTTATCAAGGTCATGCTCGAGGTAGGCTCAGCTATGCCAGAGAAACACCGCGAGACTGCAGGAGGCGGTTTAGCACAGACCCCTACCGGCCGTAAAATCATGCAGGATTTACGAAAAAAGAAGTAATTAATACGTCTCAAATCACAATTTGTATTTAGAGCATTTTGAAACGTTCCAGCTGATCCCATAAACCTTCTTGCCGAAGGATTTCTGCCTGCCTTGGTCCAATGAGGTCGAAGTGGGGAAACGATGAACGATTATGAATATATTGGGCAGGCAGCCCATTCTTCTCGCACCAATGTTTCAGAGTGGTAAGATCACTACTGCCCACCTTGGTGACGGTAGTGATGCCAGGAAAACGAGGATCCAGCCAATAATGAGTCAAGAAGGCGATCTCTCCTGCGGAGACCGCTTTTTTCCAACGGGTTAATTCTTCTCTGTTGATGCCGAAGGCCATAATGTCTCATCCTTATCTATTGTTGTTGACAACATTATAACCCATGAAAGGGGATTATTTCATGAACGGACAAGTAAGAGCGGATATTCGTCCTGGGCTTGAAGTGGATATTGTACTTAAGCAGGATCAGCCTACAGGCAAGCTAACACACGGTACGGTGAAAGATATTCTCACGAACTCGCCTCGGCATCCGCACGGCATTAAGGTCAGATTGACTAGCGGACAGGTAGGACGAGTTAAGAATATTACAGGCAACTAAATAAACTACACTTCTCCACATTAAAAAGCGACCCTAACCTCGGAGGCTGTTCTGTTCACGGAAACAGAACAACCTCCGAGATTAGGGCTTTTTGATTTGAGTTGTTATATTCGGCCCATAAAATCCTCAACAGATTTATCAGCTTTAGTCTGATTACATAACGTGCAAGCGCAGACGCAATTATCTGGGGTTGTATGACCGCCTTTAGCACGTGGCAGTAAATGGTCGATGGTGTCTCCATAAGCGCCGCAGAAGTAGCAGGTATAATTGTCTCTGGCTAGTATATAAGCGCGAAAATCCTTATTACTATACAATCGTCGAATCGTTCGACGGTTTACAACGATAGCGGCATGTTCCCTGACGAGGGTAATTGCAAGCGCTAGATCGATCTCCTGATGCCAGCGCCGTCCCTTGTCGCTATGACCGCGCATTAGAATCATCCCTTTGGCAGAAGGAATCAATTGGGTTGGATCTTCGGGATTTAGCTTTGTGCCTTGAGCATGCGGCCGTTTTCTTCGCTGCTCCAAACCTCGTACGCGTCGGTTCGGATTAGATTGTCCTGAAGAAGCAGCAGCGGAAGACGGCTTTCCCTCTTTGGGACGCTCCAATAGAGTGTGCTGATGGGTTTGGATCGTATCAAGCTTCACCAGTAAGGGGTTTGCTGTGAGTTTTATATTTAGTGTTTCCCGTTGCTTGCGACATTCACGGCAGGCACCACGGCGTGACTGCCCCTTGGAACGTTTGCCTGTACGTCTGCGAAATTCTGTGAGCGGCTTTAGCTTGTGGCAATAAGCACACTGCTTGGTAGATAGAAGGTCGGTATCGTTCATAGGTATGTTAGGTGCAGCGCATGTGTACGCATGTCCTGTCTCCTTGTTTTTGAAATATAAACTATAAGTTCCACACCATACTTTATGTCTTGGCTTTCTCGCTTATAAGGACGTAGAAGTTGTTTATGCTTTGGATTCAATGATGTTTATTTATGAGTTCCGTTAGGTGAAATGTAAGCTTCTAAACTTAGTATAACGTAAAGCGCTGCTGTTCACATCGTACGTAAAAAAACCGTAAACACAGCCAAATTTGTGATATGCATCTCGGTGACAAACAGGGAAAACTTGTAAAATAGAAAGAAGGGCAGATTCGTTATCTAGATAGGGTTGCTCTAATTCTTATTTGGAAATGGGGAAGTAAAATGGAATTAACGAAGGGAAGGCCGGGTACAGTAACATGGCTTTATATTCTTCTTATTTTTTTGGGGGTTGGAGCGTTAGGAGGGGGCGGTGCTCTTGTAATAGATCCAAGCGGGGATCTAATGAAAATGCCGACTTCTATGCTGGAAAGATCGCCATTCTCTGATTTTTTATTCCCGGGTATTCTGCTATTTATCGTATTTGGTCTACTACCCATCTTCGTTGTTTATGGTCTGGTCAAGAGACCTCAGTGGCACTTGGTGGAACGATTAAATCCGTTCAAGAAATTATATAGCTTCTGGGCTTTGTCTCTGTATATCGGGTTTGGGCAAATCATTTGGATAACGGTGCAGACGTACATGCTGAATAGTGTTGCAATTATACATCTGATCTATATGAGTCTAGGGCTGTTGATTCAGGCCGTTACACTACTCCCCTCTGTACAAAGCTACTTTTCGCTGGACGGCGGTACGGAAAGACGTTAAAATTGCAGTGAACAAAAGGCATTTCATTTGTCAGGGCAAGGAGCGAGCCGATTTGACAACGATATACGATATTGCCAAAAGAACCGGTTACTCTCCAACAACGGTTTCTAAGGCGTTTAATAATTATTCCGATGTACGTGAGAAAACTCGTCAGGAAATATTCCGGGTTGCCCAAGAAATGGGATATTTGCCAAATTCACATGCCCGTACATTGACCACTAAGAAATCGTGGACCATCGGCGTGCTATTCGTAGAGAATACGGGATTTGGTATTCGCCATCCTTTTTTCAGCGCTGTGATCGAGAGCTTTAAGAAGGTTGCTGTTGAAAAGGGTTATGCCCTCATGTTTATCTCCAAAGATGTTGGCGGTAAGCAAAGCGGTTATTTAGAGAATTGCAGAATTCGTGGCGTAGACGGCGTTGTTGTCTTCTTGTCCGATTATGAGGATCCGTATTTCCGTGAACTGCTTGAGAGTGATATTCCTACCGTTATTATGGATTTTGAGACTTCTGAGACGCATACGGTATGCTCAGATAATACATCTGGAGCCCAGCTGGCAGTGGAGTATCTAGCCTGCTTGGGGCATCGCAAGATTGCCCATATATCCGGAGGTATGAACACGTTTCCAGGGAAAATGCGGGAGCTGGGATACAAGACCGCCATGAAGCAACGAGGGTTTAAAGTGCCTAAGTCCTATGTAGTAAACGGAGCCTTTTATTCTCGGGAAAGTGGCTATAACGCGATGCTGGAGCTTCTTAAGCTCCCTGAGCGTCCAACCGCCGTCTTTGCTTCGGGTGACTTACTAGCCTTAGGGGCTATTATGGCCGCTAAAGATAGTGGACTTTCCGTACCGATGGATATTTCAGTTATGGGTTACGATGACATCGATCTTGCCGAGTATGTTTCACCTGCGTTGACAACGGTGCGTCAGGACACGGAACTTCTTGGAAGCCGAGCAGCAGACATTCTTTTAACTACAATTGAGGGTAAAGTGTTAGATAAGGAAGCGATTTTAGTTCCGGTGGAAGTGGTTGTACGGGAATCCTGTGCACCTCCGACTAACGGATATTAGTCCGATAACTTGACGAACTGAAAAGAGTCCTGCTAAAGTAAAAGACAGTATAGCTTTGAATTGTTCATATGAGATGAAATAGTGGTATTTGGCACATCTTATTTAGTGAGATGGAGCTATAATAGACCCATTGTTTATAAAATGCTCTTTCAATTGATTTGGAAGATCATTTTTTTTCGAAATAATCGAAACCGGTTTCGATTATTTCGATTAATGGCTCATTGCTCCGAATTTTACAACATCGGAAGATGATCCAGTAAAGACTAGTGCTTTGGTAAGAAAACAATTCAGAGGAGATGGATGAAATGGCAAAAGTTCAAACTGTGGTAACTGCAAAAGATACAGGGGAACGCTTAACTCCAAAAGATGCAATTGTTTTTAGCGCAAGAGTAGGATCTGGGTCTGCCGATGTGGAGATTAAGCCAGAGCAGGAGTTTCAAAAGATGATTGGATTTGGCGGCGCTTTCACAGAAGCTGCAGCTTATACGTTGTCACGCTTGAGCTCCGAGAAACGGGCAGAGGTTATTCATCGGTACTTCCATCCTGTAGAGGGGTTAGGCTATAGCATGGGCCGTGTTCATATTCACAGCTGTGATTTTGCCCTCGGCAATTATACGTATGTTGCGGATTATGACACAGAGCTAGCTACTTTTGATATCTCACATGATCATAAGTGGGTACTTCCGCTGATAAAAGACGCCATGGAAGTAAGAGGCGGTGCATTCACGATGCTGGCTTCTCCTTGGAGTCCTCCGGCATGGATGAAAACCAATGGAGAAATGAATAACGGTGGATCACTGAAGCCGGAATTCGCAGAAGTTTGGGCACGTTACTATACGAAATTCATTGAAGCTTATGGAAAAGAGGGAGTACCGATTTGGGCAGTTTCCGTGCAAAATGAGCCGGCTGCCGTTCAGGTCTGGGATTCATGTATTTATAGTGCGGAAGAGGAACGGGATTTTGTTAAAAATCATCTTGGACCGGTGATGCATCAAACCGGCCATTCCGATGTGAACATTGTAATCTGGGATCATAACCGCGATATTATGGTCGAGCGTGCTTCGGCAGTTTTATCTGATCCTGACGCTGCAAAGTATGTATGGGGTACAGGTATTCACTGGTACGGAGGTGAGGAGTTCGACAAAGTAGAAAAGGTACATGATTTATTTCCTGACAAGCATCTGTTGTTCACAGAGGGCTGCCAAGAGGGCGGCGTTAAGCTGGGGGAATGGTTTACTGGCGAACGTTACGGCAGAAACATGATTGGAGATTTCAATGCGTGGACAGAAGGATATCTGGATTGGAACCTGGTACTGGATGAGACTGGAGGTCCTAACCATGTAGGCAATCTCTGCGATGCACCGATTATTGCAGATACGACAGCGGATGAAGTGCATTATAACAGCTCCTATTATTACATTGGGCATTTCAGTAAATTCATTGCGCCCGGTGCGGTACGGATCGGATTTACATCTGAAGCGAAAGGTATCTTAACCACAGCATTCCGTAATCCTGACAGTAGTATTGCTGTCGTACTGATGAATGAAAGTGAAGAAGTACACAATGTAACGCTAGGTCTAGGCGAAGAAATTGCAAGCTGTGAGCTATCGCCTCATTCCATCGTAACGCATTTGATTTCATAAATAATCTACTACTTAGGAGGACATAAGTATGAGCAACTATTATTTCGAATCAGGTACATTTGTAATGGAGCAATTTGATGAAGGAAAGCCTTTCTCCAGTTTCTTACCGGGTCTTGCCGGACTGAAGGGAATTCCGATGTGGACTTTTTATGTGAATCGGGGTCAGGCCATTTGCAGCTTCGGGGTACGCGATAAGAATTCGCCGATCATGGAATTCTCTCCTGCAAATATCTCTTATAAGGACGTAGGCACGACCGGTTTCAGAACCTTTATCAAAATTAAAGGCGAGCAAGAGATTTATGAACCGTTTCAATCTGCACGTCCAGATCCTGCTGCAAAGCGCCTCATGACCATTTTGCCTAATGGACTTACCATTGAAGAAAGCCATGCCGGACATGGTCTTAAGACGACCGTACACTATTTTAATTTGCCTAATGACGATTATGCAGCATTGGTACGTCGGGTAGAGATTGAGAACATTGGCGGTAAAGAGATCGAGCTGGAGCTGATGGATGGTTTGCCTGAAATCTTGCCTTACGGCGTAGAGAACAGCGGATACAAGGAAATAGGAAATCTGCTGCGCAGCTGGATGGACGTATACAACTTAGAGAATGGCATTCCGTTCTATAAGCTGCGTTCCAGCACCAATGATGATGCACAGGTTAGCGAAATTACCAATGGCCATTTCTACCTGTCGTTCACTGGAGAAGGAGAAAAAGTCTCGCCAATCGTCGATTTCGAGCTAGTCTTTGGTGGCAATACCTCGCTTACGTACCCAGACCGTTTTGCGGGATTAACTCTTGCCGAACTGGGCGAGCTTCCACAATACCCGGTCAACAAGGTTCCATGCGGTTTTAGCGGAGTGGCAAGACGTTTAGCACCAGATAGCAGTCTGATCCTGAATACACTGGTTGGACATGTAAATGACATCGACAAAATCAATAAGAAGGCGGAGCAGCTATGCCGCGATGAATATATCCTGTCTAAATCTCAAGAGGCCGCAGGTCTGACGGAGGAATTAACAGAAGACATTGCTACGCACACTTCATCGTCTGTGTTTGATGCGTATTGCCGTCAATCCTATCTCGATAACTTCCTGCGTGGAGGCTATCCTTTTGTCTTCGACAATGGTGGGGATGGCTTTGTAGTTCACTTATACTCGCGTAAGCACGGTGACTTGGAGCGTGACTACAATTTCTTCTCATTGGCTCCTGAATATTATTCACAGGGAAATGGTAATTTCCGCGATATGAATCAGAATCGGCGGAACGATGTGTTCTTCAATCCGAAGGTGGGCAGCTTCAACATCAAAATGTTCTATAGCTTGATTCAGGCGGATGGCTACAACCCACTGAGCGTACAAGGAACAACCTTTGAAGTGAAACCGGACCTTAAGGCACAAGCTGAGGATTGGATTGGAGAAGCTGTAGCAGATCATCAAGCGGAGCTTGTAAAGCTGTGCAGCAGTCGATTTACACCGGGTAGCTTAGTGAACTATATTGCGGATCATAATGTTACCTTGAAGGTAAGTGAGCAAGAGTTTTTGTCGGGCTTACTAGCTTTGTCACAGCAAAACATTGAGGCTGCTTTTGGCGAAGGCTTCTGGTCGGATCACTGGACATATAATATGGATCTGGTAGTAGGTTATTTGGATATCTTCCCTGACAAAAAGCAGGAGCTTCTATTTGGGGATAACACTTATGCGTTCTATGACAGCCCAGCGTATGTGCTGCCACGCAGTGAAAAATATGTAATCAGTGACGGAAAAGCCCGGCAATATGGCGCACTCCTTGAGGATGAGGAGAAGCTGCACAAGCTGAAATGGAAAGCTGGAGATACCCATTGGCTGCGTACTGAAGGCGGTCACGGCGCCATTTACCACACCAATTTGTTCGTGAAGATGCTGTCTCTTGCCTTGAATAAATTTACTACACTTGACCCTTATGGTATGGGTGTAGAAATGGAAGGCAATAAGCCGGGCTGGAACGATGCTATGAATGGGCTGCCAGGATTGTTCGGCTCCGGAATGAGTGAGACTTTTGAGCTGAAACGTACCGTAGTCTTTTTGTTAGAGACTCTGAAGGGTAAAGAGAGCGTCCAAGGAGCTGTAGACCTCCCAGAAGAAATTGCACAGTTGCTTGAAGAGGTATATCATGCGGTCACGGCGGTTCTGTCGGGAGAATTGGAACAATTCAATTATTGGGACACTGTAGCTTCGGCGCGTGAGGCCTATAGAGCACGTATCCGTTTCGGTATTACTGGGACTGAGTCTGAAGTAAACTTAGAATACATTCGTGAGGTTCTCTCCAAGTTCTTGGTCAAAATCGACGAGGGGATCAACAAGGCAGTAGAACTTGGTAATGGACTTACCCCAACCTACTTCCGTTTTGAGGCGAAGAAATTCCAGCAGGTAACAGATGCTGAGGGTCAACCGGTAATCAGCGGATATGGCCTGCCAAAAGCTGTGGTCGAGGAGTTTGAGGTCTATGCCTTGCCATATTTCCTTGAGGGACCTACTCGCTGGTTGAAGACGCTGAAAGATCCGGTGCAGGCGAAAGAAATATACAATTTGATTAAGCGAACAGAGCTATATGATCCGACTACGTCTATGTATCAAACATCGGTTAGTCTAGAGGGAGAGTCTCATGAGATCGGACGAATGAGAGCCTTTACGCCAGGCTGGCTGGAGCGGGAGTCTAACTTCCTGCATATGTCCTACAAATATTTGCTTGAGCTGTTGAAGGGCGGGCTTTATGAGGAGTTCTACGGAGAACTGAAGACCTCGCTGGTTCCGTTCCTGGACCCGGCTGTCTATGGACGCAGCACGCTTGAAAATTCATCCTTTATCGCTACCGGAGGTAATCCTGATCCGAACAATCACGGTAGAGGGTTCGTTGCAAGATTAAGTGGGTCGACCGCTGAATTTCTGAGTATGTGGAGAACGATGATGGCCGGAAGCCATGTTTTCAGAGTAGAAGATGGACAGCTTACATTATCTTTGGATCCGGTTCTACCTGGCTGGCTATTTGATGAACACGGCAAACTTTCCTTCATGTTCCTAGGTGGAACGGAAGTCACTTATTCGAACCCAGAACGTGAGAATACATTCGGTGAGAATAAGGTTGTTATTCAGAGCATGACGCTCGTCTACCACGATGGAACAGTGACCGGAATTTCTGGAGCATTCGTTCGTGGTGAAGAGGCAGAGGCTTTGCGGCGTGGAGAAATTAAACAAATTCAAGCAATATTAGCATAACACTAAAGGGGAGGGCATAGGCCCTCCTTATCTTTTTCCATATACAGGAAAGTAGAAGCTTCACATGATACATTATCCTTATTTTTCTTGCATAAACGCTTACCGTCTTTAAAGGATTACGAAAGCGTTTTAGCTTGAACCCGAAAAATGGAACCTATAATCCGAAATTCAATACCTTACGGAGACAGGCAAAAGCAAATACAATAAGTATATAAATATTGTAAGCGCTTTAGAAACAGAAAAAGATATATAGCCTGGAGGTCCAAAGGATGGAGAACAAAAAAGGCGTGGAATTAAGTCCAGCGATGAAGCCGCTTATTCCTGGCAATTTCGAAACCGGTAAAGTAAACCGCACCCCGATTTGGAAGAAGTTCATTACTCAACGACATTTGCAGACAATGGCACTGCTCGGTGTAGTATGGATGATTATTTTTAACTACATTCCGATGTATGGCATTATTATTGCCTTCAAGGAGTACAACATCGTCAAGCCCATCTCGGAAGCCCCTTGGGTCGGTCTCGCGAACTTCAAAGAGTTCCTGGCAGACGATAATTTTATGTATGTAATGAAGAATACGCTGGGCATTAGCTTAATCAAACTATTGATCTTTCCGCTTCCGATCATATTCGCCCTCTTTCTGAACGAAATCCGATCCGTTCGCTTTAAGAAGAGTATTCAGACGATATCGTATCTGCCCCACTTCCTGTCCTGGGTCGTTCTTGGCGGGATTCTCGCCACTTGGCTGGCAGATGTGGGCATCATTAACAATATTCTGATGGCGCTGCATTTGATTGATCAGCCGATTTCATTCCTGGCTGAACCGAAATATTTTTGGACCATTATTATTACCTCGGATTTATGGAAGGAGCTGGGCTGGTCAGCGATCATCTATCTGGCTGCCATTACCAGCATATCTCCAGAAATGTATGAAGCGGCCACTATCGACGGTGCCGGAAGATTCCAGAAAATGTGGTATGTTACCGTACCGACCATCAAAGGCACGATCAGCATCTTGTTTATTCTGGCGGTCAGCGGTGTACTGAACTCCAATTTTGACCAGATTCTAGTACTGCGCAATTCGCTGAATGACAGCGCGAGCAATGTGATTGACTATTATGTTTACTATACCGGTCTGCTCTCGGCCCGCTTCTCGTATTCAACCGCAATTGGGATGTTCAAATCGGTTATCTCGCTCATTCTGCTGCTAATTGCCAACCAAGTATCCAAAAAACTCAACGACACCTCGTTGTTTTAGGCCAAGGAGGACCTGTACATGATTACACTGAATCGCAGAACAAAGGGCGAAGTTGTCTTTGATATAGTCAACAATATTGGAATGCTTTGTATTTGCTTCGTTACGCTGTATCCGATCTGGTACGTGCTGATTAATGCTTTTAATGACGGAAAAGATGCTATGCTGGGCGGGATTTACTGGTTTCCGCGCAAATTTTCATTGGAGAACTTTAGTGCCGTATTCGCTAGCCCGGGAATTATGAGGGCGATGTGGCTTACCGTAGCCAAAACACTTCTCGGTGTAGGTCTGCATGTGTTCTTTACGGCGATGGTAGCATATGCGTTTTCCCGCAAGGATCTGGTAGGGGGCAAATTATACATCCTGTTAGGCACGATAACCATGATCTTTGCAGGCGGACTTATTCCGACGTACCTACTCATCAGAGATCTTCATCTACTGGAAAATTTTCTGGTTTATATTATTCCGGTTATGTTCAGCTTCTTCGATCTAATCATCTTCATGACCTTCTTCCGGGATATTCCTGATGGTCTGGAGGAAGCGGCGCGTATTGATGGAGCGAATGACTGGTCCATCTTCCTGCGGGTTGTCCTGCCGGTCTCCTTACCTGTACTGGCTACCATTGCGCTGTTCCATGGCGTTTACCAATGGAATGATTA
Source organism: Paenibacillus sp. VTT E-133280 (assembly GCF_002264385.1). NCBI lineage: Bacteria > Bacillati > Bacillota > Bacilli > Caryophanales > Paenibacillaceae > Paenibacillus > Paenibacillus sp. VTT E-133280. The sequence goes on along the minus strand of NZ_NFUX01000084.1, from coordinate 8,908 downwards.
TTTTACCGGAATGATTTATATGAACAATGAAAACATGCAACCGATTCAAACTTTCTTGTACCGGGTTGTTGCCCAGTCCAGTTCCAATCTGATGATGACTGCCGTACAGGGAAGCGCCGTGACCAGGACCGTGACCTCGCAGTCCATCAAGCTGGCTACGATGGTTGTTACAACACTTCCAATTATCTTTGCTTACCCGTTCCTGCAACGTTATTTCGTGAAAGGGATGATGATTGGCTCCATCAAGGGCTAAGTGCCAGTCGCACTTCACCCGAACTAGTGGTAACTCCTCCGGACTGCTCCCGCAGTCTTGGAGTTATAAATTATATGATTAATCAATCTCAGAAAAGGGGTAAACAAGCATGGACATGAAAAGAAAGCCAAAGAAAATAATGCTGCTGCTAATGGCAGCAATCATGGTTCTGTCCGTAGCGGGCTGTTCCGGCAACAATGGCAACACCGCAAATAAAGGTAATGCCGCAAACAAAACTGAAGGTAACACAGCAGAGGCAACAGCTACAACAGCCCCAGAAGCTACAGCACTATCCGCTGATGAGCCGGGTTGGAAATCTGATACATCACCCATTACGTTTGACTGGTACCTGAACTTTGCCTGGTTCCCTAATAAATGGGGTGTAGATCCTACTTCCCAATATATCACTAAGAAAACCGGTGTTGACATTAACTTTATCGTTCCAGCCGGTAACGAAAATGAAAAGCTGAACACACTGATTGCTTCCGGTAAACTGCCGGACTTCATTACACTGGGCTGGTATGAAGATGCTGTTAAGAAAATGATTGAAGGTAATCTCGTGCTTCCTCTGAACAAACTGGCCGAAGAATATGATCCTTATTTCTTCAAAGTATCTGACCCTGACAAACTGGGATGGTACACACAAGCCGACGGCAATGTATATGGTTATCCGAATGCTTCTTCCTCACCTAAAGATTACGAGAAATATGGCGACACTTATGTATCCAACCAAACCTTCGTAGTCCGCAAAGACATTTATGAAGCGATTGGCAGTCCTGATATGCGCACACCGGAAGGATTCGTGGCTGCGCTGAAGGCAGCTAAAGAGAAATTCCCTGAAATCGATGGTCAACCGATGATTCCGCTCGGTCTGCATGAATTTACCGCAACCGGTAACGATTCTCTGGAACAATACATTCAGAATTTCTTAGCTATTCCAAGAGAAAAAGACGGAAAGCTGTATAATCGTGAGACTGACCCTGAATATATCCGTTGGATGAAAACTTTGCGTCAAGCCAACCAAGACGGCTTGCTTGCAAAAGATATCTTTATTGATAAACGTCCTCAAATGGAAGAAAAAATCGCTCAAGGCCGTTACTTCGCGATGCTGTACCAACGCACTGACTTTGCAGCCCAACTGGGAACGCTGTATCAGCAAGACCCGAACAAAATTTATATCGCTGTTGACGGACCGGCTAATACCAACCTGGATGCACCTACTCTAAACGGCCCTGCTATTTCCGGCTGGACAGTAACGCTGATCTCCAAAGATGTTAAAGATAAAGAACGTGCTATTAAATTTCTTAGTTACCTGAACAGCGAAGAAGGTAATAAAGACCTCTATCTTGGTGAAAAAGGCGTCAGCTATGATACGATTGACGGCAAAGACCAATTTAAACCAGAAGTCTTTGATCTAATGAATAAAGACCGTTCGGCATTCGACAAGCAATATGGTTCTTCCTTTACGTTCTGGATGCTGATGAATACCAATATTACAGCTCAATGGACACCTACAGCTGTAGAGCCTTTCAAACAGCTGGAAGACTGGACTCGCGGAAAAACAAAAAGTATCTCCGAGTTTGATCAAATCGATCCGTTGGCAAGCTCCCCGGAGGGCGTCATCTTATCTAAAATTAAAGATTTGCGCAGCAAAACGCTACCGAAGCTTTTGATGGCTTCATCCGATGCTGAATTTGATACCATCTGGACTGGTTACATCAAGAAGCAAGAGGATCTGGGTCTGGCTAAAGTGCAAGCCTTCCAACAAACAAAATATGAAGAGAATAAGTTAAAACTCGCAAATAAATAAAATAAAAACGACCCAATCGCCCGCTATTGCGGGCGATTGGGTTATTTTCAATCTATAATATGGTATAGATATTAAATAGGTTAAGCATTCACTATTTTAGCGAGGTGGACAGTACAGAAGTGTATAGAGTGAACAGACGTGAACGAGCTAGAGAATTATGGAATTCTTTTAGTTATTGGTGGGGAAGAAGATCTCTCCAGAGTCGTTTAATTGCAGCCTATGTTTTTATTATTTTAGGCCCGTGCTTGCTGGTATCCGTCTACTTCTATGAGTCTATCAATAATACCTATCTTAGAGATGCCATCGAGAAGAATGATTATTTGCTGCAAATGGAAAAGTTACATATCTATAATCAAATTGAGGCAATGGAACGTGCGGCACAGATGGCTTATTCTGATACCGATGTAGAAGATTTCCTTGCGAATGAAACCGAACCGCAGCTAGTAGATTTGATTAATTTCAATACAAATGCCTATGTGAATATGACTCGTATTCAATTTAATAATCCGAATATCGAGCATTTGCGGCTGTATTCGAAAAGCAATAAAGTGCATGAAATTTGGCCGATTATCTTTCGTGAAGAGAGAGTTTCTTCCAATCCATGGTTTCAGAAAGCGCTTCAAATGAAGGGGCAGGAATACTGGTCTTTTCAGAAAAGTGATCCGGATCTAATGCAGAGATACTTGGGAGCACCGACGGAAAGTCTGCCCAAGGTCTCATTGCTGCGTGAAAAGAGTCGTCCGGCAGACAATCATATAGGCATGGTGCAGGTGGATATGATGCTGAGTCGTTTTACACCTAAGACGTATACAGATGTCCGGGATAATCAGACCCAAATGTTCCTTGTGGATAGTGAACTGCAGCTTTTCACCAGACCGGATCATTCTTTTTTACAGAATAATCTGAAGATGGCTGATATGATTGCAGAACGGTATAAGCATTTTCGGGAAACTGGGGAATGGGATAGCGAGTACTCGGAGAATGGTCAATCGTTTTTGTTGATTAACACTCCACTTGAACATATTGATGCTTATTTGTTAAATGTAGTGTCCATGGAGGGGGTTATGAAGGATATCTCCCGAACGCGCAACTTAATCATTGGTGCCAATGTCGGGTTTATTACCTTGCTAACGCTGATTGCTTATGTGACAAATGCCTTTATTCTAAAAAATCTACGTAGATTGACTGAAACAATGAAAAGAGTGCGTAGAGGTGAAGCGTACACTGGAATTATGATACGGGGTGGAGGGGAAGTTGGTGAGCTTGCCCATCATTTCTCTAAACTGATGAACACGATCAATACATTGGTAGCTCAAGCAGTAAGCAAGCAGGCATTGTCAAAAGAGGCTGAGTTACGTACGCTGCATAACCAGATTGACGCACATTTTTTATATAATACGCTGGAAAATATTAAAATGCTGGCTGAAATTGAAAACCAACGAACGATCTCAGATGCATTAACCTCACTAGGGGGGATGATGCGTTATAATTTCAAATGGTCCGGAGAGTATGTCAAGCTGCGAGACGAAATTCGTCATATTGAGAATTACATTGAAGTAATGAATATTCGTTTTGAGTATCCGGTTAAGCTGATGCTTCATATTGAACCCCGATATTTAGAGCTGGAGGTGCTTAAAATGTCACTGCAGCCAATTGTGGAGAACAGTGTTAAGCATGCTTGGTGCGATGAGAAAGATAATATGCAGGACCCGATCGTTCAAATTCATATTTCGGAAACGGAAGGTGATATTTTCATAGAGCTTCGTGATAATGGCATAGGACTAACACCAGAGCGTCTACATGCTTTAAACGAGGCGATTTATGCGAAAGATGAACGCCGTGAGAGCACTGCTGAACAGACAGCGACTGACCGCCGAACAGGTGGCATTGGTCTGAGAAATGTACATCAGCGTCTGCAAATCTTTTATGGCGATGAATATGGGCTTGTAGTACAGAGTGAAGCAGGAAGCTGGACGATGGTACGTTTAGCCTTGCCGAAAGTTCTTTTGACGGGAGAAAAACAACTATGAAGAAGCTACTGATCATTGATGATGAGAAAAATATTCGTTTCGGTCTCAAGACTATGATAGAAAGAGAATTTCCGTCCATTTATACCATCACGATGGCGAGTAACGGTGCAGAGGGGTTGGATATCTATAAGACTGATGGTGCAGATATTATTATTACAGATATACGTATGCCAGTAATGGATGGAATTACGCTGTTGAAGCAGTTGTCTTCGGCGACAAGGGGTGAGAAAAGTCCAGCAGTGGTAATTTTAAGCGGGTATGACGATTTTGAATATGCCAAAAGCGCGATCCGATATCGCGTGAAGGATTATTTACTTAAACCGATTCGTAGAGATGAATTATTCGAAATTTTGAAGTGTATAGATAAGGAGCAGGAGGAGCAGAATCTCAGCGCAAGGCAGTCTGAGCAGGAAGCAGAACATTTTCGCCGAGAGCTGCGCTCTAGCCGTTTACGGGGGCTGTTTATGCAGCAGGAAGTTCAGCTGGAGCCAGAGCAGCAGGAGAGTCTAGATGACTTGGAGGTTCCTTTTACAGTAGGTGTGTTGAATTACTATTGTAATGACGGATCAAGAATGAAGCCGGGGGATGTTCAGGGGCTGGTTGAACGATTGATAGGACCACTTGAAAAGTGTTTTTCGGAAATCACAACGGACTGGGACGGTAAATTAGTATTACTCGGAACCAGAAAACAGGATTTTATAGAGCTGTCCAGACAAGCAGAAGCTAAAGAAATAATGGGATTGTCGATTGGAATAAGCAGCGAAGGAAGAAGTCTCGCAGATCTTCGTTCCTGTTATAAGGAAGCGTCCCGGGCTTTACAGTATACTTTTGTATATCCGCAAGTGAACTTATTGAATTATGCGGATGTGAGTCAAGAACGGTCTAATTCTCCCTTACCGAAGGAGGGAATTCGTAAGCTGCTCAATATGCTTGGAACAGAACGCGAGAAGGAAATGAAGCATCTTCTGGCTGAGATTTTTCAGACCGAGCATTTGAAGGCGCTTGACCTGTCTTATTTGGAGTCGGTGGGACAGAATATCAATGAATTGGTGCTGGATGAAGTATTTCGGGTGCATGGCGAAGCCTCGGTAGAGGTGCTGAAACTGTATCGTACAGTAGGCAATATGTACAATTATCGTCATTTCCATGATTATTATCGTGCGCTGGAGAATTTGCTCCTGAGTGTGAGTGATTATATTCTAGGGGTGCGCTCTGCTCATACGGAACATGCTGACATGGAGGAAGCGCTAAATTATATTGAGACGAATTATGCTCGTCCACTAAATATGGCTATGGTTAGTAACCATGTTTCTTTGAATTATTCTTATTTTAGCGAAGCCTTCAAAGCATATACTGGGGAGAATTTTGTCATTTATTTAAAAAAGGTGCGCATCCGTCATGCTAAAGAGCTGTTAGCGAAAGATTGTGGGAAGCTTGCGGAAGTTTCGGAAAAAGTAGGTTTTGAGAACAGCAAGCAATTTGCCCGTGTATTCAAAGAGTTGGAAGGAATCTCTCCAGGGGATTATAGAGCCAAAATGCTGTCTGAAGATTTTTCGTAAAAGGCAGGATAAGTAGCTTTAGTATAAATATCATTGCTGTACTGTACCTTGATGGACGGTATGGGTGTCGTTAGAAGTAATCCTCCTATATAATGGCAGTGAGAAGCTTTGTTAGGATTAGCAGCAAGAGAGTTTGGAGGGAATGAAGGGTGGAAGAAATTCAAGGCAATTTGATTACAGTTCAGACGTTGGCAGAGGACTTTCGGCGACTGGGTGTACAGGCGGGGATGACGATTATACTGCATTCGTCCTTCAAATCACTAGGCCAATGGGTGGCAGGTGGCCCGGTTGCCGTTATTTTGGCGCTTGAGGAGGTCCTTGGAGAATCAGGCACGCTTGTGATGCCGACGCATTCAAGTGATCTGACGGACCCTGCTGGCTGGAGTAACCCACCAGTGCCTGAATCTTGGTGGCAGAGTATCCGTGAGCAGATGCCGGCCTATGATTCAGACCTGACTCCACTGAGAGGGATGGGTATTATTCCGGATTGCTTCCGTAGGCAAAAAGGGGTAAAACGCAGCGATCATCCCATTCATTCATTTGCGGCTTGGGGCAATCATAGGGATGAGGTTATATATGGTCACTCCCTCGAATACGGTTTGGGGGATGACTCACCATTAGCTCGTATTTATGATCTTGGGGGAAGTGTACTGCTGCTAGGCGTAGGGAATTTAAATAATACTTCATTACATCTTGCTGAATGCCGTGCCTGCTATGAAGGAAAGAAGCAAGTCATTGGCGGGGCACCTATGATGGTGGATGGACATAGACAGTGGTTGGAATTCAAGGAGCTAGATTGGAACTCTGACGATTTCGTTGAACTTGCTGAACAATTCGGGCAAGAAACAGGGCTTATTACATATGGTCACATCGCCTCAGCTGCTGCTCAATTGATTCCGCAGCGTGAAATTGTTGACTATGCGGTGAACTGGATGGAGCGAAACAGGAAGTAGACTATCTCTGGATTTGGGGCTAAGAGGAGGAGCGGCGGATGAATACTACAACGATATATCTAACGCGTCATGGTCAGACAGAATGGAATGTGCAGAATCGTATGCAAGGTCATATGGACTCTGCGCTGACGACGCTTGGTGTACAACAGGCGGAATGGCTGAGCCGGGGAATGCAGGCTATGAATCTTGATGTTATTTATGCAAGCTCTAGCCCAAGGGCGCTGCGTACAGCTGAAATTATACGCGGAGAGCGGGATGTTCCGCTGAAGATTTCCGATGCATTTAAAGAAATCGGCATGGGTGTATGGGAAGGTAGAGATTCTACTGAACTGGCAGCTCAGTATTCAGACCAGCATCGTTATTTCTGGAAGGACCCCGACCAATTTAAAGTGGAGGGCAGTGAGACCTTCGCAGAGGTGCAGATAAGAGCGCTAGAGAAGCTTCAGGAAATTCTCACTGCCCATCAGGGTGAGACGATTCTTATCGTAACGCATACGGTAGTGATCAAGCTCTTGATGGCTTATTTTGAGGGCAGAGAGTTGCCTAAGCTATGGGATCTGCCTTACATTTATCCAACCTGCTTATCGAGGATTGATTTTACGGATGGCGTGGCGGAGATCCTGCTGCACGGGGATACAAGTCATTATGAAGTGAATAAGGCTGGGATGGAATCGTAGAATTGTAGTACTTACATTCAATCTAGTAGGACTTATATATAAAGGCGGTTCCTCGGGTGCATGATGCACTCGGGGAACCGCCTTTTTGTAACGAGAAACGCAGGGATATCATAGAAACACTATATCACCGTTTCTTCCCTAGAGCTGAGGGTCAGCCTATATTAGTTGATGAACTGGAGATATTTCAATGTCTTTTCGAGCATCGTAACGGCTTCAGCACGAGTTGCTAGTTTCTGTGGAGCAAAGGAACCGTCTGTCGCTCCTTGGATAATGCCCGCAGTAGCGATTTCTGTGATTGCTGCTTGGGACCAAGCAGGAATGCTTACCGCGTCACTGAATTTAGCTAGTGCTGCAGGATCGGCATTTAAGGTTTTGCCCGTGTACTTGATGGCTTTAGCTAATACAGAGGCCATTTCTTGACGAGTGATCGGGCTACCTGGCTTAAAGCTGCCATCGGAATAACCAGAAATCAATTCGGCTTCTGCTGCAGTGCGAATAGCATCAGCACACCACGCGTTTGGATTTACATCCTTAAATGATGCCTCTCCACCTACTGTCGAAAGTCCTAGAGAACGCGTAATTAATGCTGCGAACTCAGCCCGTGTGATCGACTGTGAAGGAGAGAACGTATCGTTATTTGTTCCACTGACGATCAACTTGGAAGCTAACAGATCAATGGACGCTTTAGCCCAGTGTCCGTTAAGATCCCCGAACGTTTTGGAAGTCTTAACGACGGTGTAATAGCTGTTGCTATTCCGTTTAATCGTAACATCCGTGGTCCCATCAGCCTTAGGCGTAAATATCGCAGGTACGAAAGAAATCTTACCTGTAGCAGGATCGAAGACAACTGCTGTTGCGTTATTTGAATTTAAGGAAGAAGGTACATTGATCATCCGATTAACGTAAGTACTGCCGAAGCTGTTCAGCGGTACAAGCTTTGTTCCAGCTTGCGCTGAAACACTGAAATCAATTACTGGAGCAGCTAAAGTAGCATTGCCTAGCTGTGAAGAAATAGCTTGGTTTGTACGGTTTAGTGTTCCCGAATCCGCTAGAAGAATGGATACCGTAATTGTAAAGTCGCTGCTACCTAATTGAGCAGTAAGTGCTGCGCTGTTTATAACGCTGAGCGGTAAGGAATAAGAAGTGCCAGCAGTTGTAAAGGTAAGAACGGTATTAGGCTGTGCTGCAGCTTGTTGTACAAGCACACTGCCTGGAAGTACTACTTGAGCGCCGCTAGTAGTAGCTTTAACCGGAATGACCAGCTCATGGCTACCGATTGCCAGTTCACTGAGTTGCTTGGTCAGATCAGCAGCATTAATTGTTGTTACTTGCGGTGTCGCTATTGGTGCAACAGTTGGCGCCGGTGTCGCTGTTGGTGCTGTTGTTGCAGTTGGAACTGCTGGTGATGTTGGTACTGTTGTTGGCTCAGTTGTTGGTGATGGTGTTGGCACTGGTGTTGGAGTTGTCTCCGGCAGTGGTGCCCCTTTCAGATCCACAATGCGGCCCTCAACAGCGGAGGTATTCGCAGTGACAGTTCCAACTTGTTTAAGATAATTCGTAAATACATCAAAGTCCGGCAGATACAGCAGGTTCACGCGGCCTTCTTTATAGGCCTTCTCAAGGGAA